>JAFSOW010000120.1 GCA_017443165.1 Acidaminococcaceae bacterium
AAACTCTTCTTTCCGGTTATCGCTGTAACTGTGAAATTCGATACGGCAGCGGGCGCCTTTGGATGTGCGGATCAGATGGAAACAGTAGTCCCCGGCAGGATACCATTTCATCTTTTCTTCGTTATCAAAAGGCGGAGAAAAATAAGAACAACGTAAATTGAAAACATCTATTTCCGTGGAACTGATTTCCACCGGCTTGTCATGTTTTAACGAGAGGTCCTTAATCTCCGGCCGGAATACCGGAGGCTGATAATCCGGGTCGCGCATTTCACGCGGATCCGGCATACCGCCCCGCGCCGGCAGGCCGTCGGACATCAGCGGCATATAACCGGCAGGAAGTTTCAAACACGGCAGCAGTTCCGCAGCCCGGAACCTCATCTTCTTTTCCACGTTAATGGGTTCGATATCGACTTCCTGCATCTGCGTCGAACCGCAGTCCCGGCAAAATTTATCCCCCGGATTCAACTGACGTCCGCATTCCTTACAAAACACAGCAGTATTTGCGAAATTATCTTCCATGATGATCTGCTCCTGTCAGCCTGAAACTTTATATCTGACATGTTCCCCACTTACAAATACATTTATACGGGCACTTCCCCGTCCAATGTTTCTATCAGAAAACTCACCGGGCGGAAGCCGTCGTTGCAGGAAATCATAGCCGACTTCGGATTCTTCATCCAGCCGCCGTAAAAATCCTCCGCCCCGTGGGCCAGCGCCATCACAAAGGGCGACATGGTTTCCCATGCACTTTCACACAGGCCTTCCGGCCGTTGCCAGCCGTTGGCAATGAATACCTGCCCTTCTTCCATATCGCAGGCGTGCTCCATCGGGTTTTCGTATTTTTCCATTAAATCCTTGTGGGAGACTTTGCGTAGTACGGTAATCTTAATTCTTTTCATTTTATTTAACCTTATTATCCAAAAATAAAAAGTTTATTAAATGCAAAAAGATTATTCCGTTTTCTATGGAATCTTTTTGCACTCTTACTTCCTCTTCCCCCTGCTTTTGGTTTTTTTGCATTTGTAACCGATCTGCTTCTTGCCATTGAATTCGTAATTCTTCAATTCATATTTTTCCGGGAACGCTTCTATCAGTTTGGATAATTTTTCAAAGCCAAAGTTACGCACGTCAAAGTCCGGTTTCGCCCGCCGGATAAACTGTCCGGCTGAAGCGATGTTTACATAGTTATCCGTATCGTCGTCATTGATTTGGAATTTATCAAAGGCGATGCGGAGCAGGTTGTGAATTTCGTTTATATTCTCATGCTTTTTCACTTTCGCTTTGCTGTTTTCTGCTACGCTTTCGGAAGCAGAAGGCTCTTCCGCCACTGCGGTTTCCTTCTCCACTCCGATATTTTCCAGGAAGATAAACTCATCGCAGCTGTTACGGAAAGACTTGGGGGTTTTATTTTCGCCGATGCCGATGACATACACGCCGGATTCGTGGAGGCTGATGGCAAGCGGGGTATAGTCGCTGTCGCTGGCCACGATCACAAAGGCGTCGTAGATTCCTTTGTGGAGCAGATTGATGGCGTCGATGACCAGGGCAATGTCCGTGGCATTCTTGCCGGACACGTAATCAAACTGCTGCTCCGCTTTGATAGCGAGACGTTTCAGCTCGTTCTCCCAGTTCTTCAGAGCCTCTTTCTTCCAGTTGCCATAGGCCCGTTTCACCACAATGCGCCCGTACGTGGACACTTCCTGGATGACATTTTCAATTTTAGACAGCTGCGTATTGTCCGCATCAATCATAAGCACGATGCTTTTCAGCGTTTCCATGCAAACCTCCAAAAATCAATTATCAAGAACATTAGCAATTTAGTAATATAGATAAATTATAGCATCTCAAATTTGATTTCACAACAAAACTATGATATTGTTTTTGTAACAGATAATGTATAGGATACGGATAAATATCAGATGAGGAGGAACACACCATGGAAATCAATGCTCTCATGATGGACACCACCGATAATGTGGTCACCTGCGTGACGGAAGTTCCGGCAGGCAGTCAAGCCGTTTACCGGAAGGGAGAGGAAATCTGCTCCGTTGTGGCGAAAGAGAATATCCCCTATTGCCACAAAATCGCACTGACAGACATTCCCAAAGGCGGTCACGTAATCAAATACGGTGAAAGCCTGGGCACGGTATCGGAAGACATTCCTGCTGGCGGCCGGGTAGCGGACCACAATCTGTTCAGCGTGCCCAGGGATTACGACAGCGAGCTGGCGCCTGCTGATTTTCAGATGTGTGCCAGACAGTCCGACGGCGCGCCGGACCTGAAAGGATTTAAGTTCTGGGGCTACCGCCGGGCGGAAGGTCGTCCCGGCATCCGCAACCATGTACTGATCCTTCCGGGCTGTGCCTGCGGCAGCGAAAGTTCCCGCATTGTGGCATCCCAGGTGCGGGGAGCAGTTAATATTGTATTCAACACAGGCTGTTCCGATGTGGCCGCCAATACCGAGATGAGCCAGAAAGTGTTAACAGGCTTCGCCTGCAATCCCAATGTGTACGGCGTGGTCATTATCGGTCTGGGCTGCGAAACAGTCCCCCATTACAAGCTCCGCGAAAAAATCCAGGCCATGACTTCCAAACCGGTAGTCTCCTTCGGCATCCAGGACGAAGGCGGCACCCTGAAAACGATTGAGAAAGCAGTGCGTGCTGCCCGGGATATGGCTGCCGAGGCTGCCATGCAGCAAAAAGAACTGTTTGACATTTCCGAATTCCTGATGGGCATTGAATGCGGCGGCTCCGACGCCACCTCCGGCATCGCCAGCAATCCGGCCGTCGGGGAGCTCAGCGATATTCTGGTCGACATGGGCGCCACCACCATGATGAGCGAGTCCATTGAATGGATCGGCGGCGAGCATGTATTGGCCAAACGTGGCGCCAACAAAGAAATCCATGACCAGATCATTGAAGTCTGCCGGGCTTACGAAGAGCACCTGACCGCAGCGGGCCAGGACTGCCGTGCGGGCCAGCCC
>JAFSOW010000121.1 GCA_017443165.1 Acidaminococcaceae bacterium
TGCACCACGTTCACGGCTTTCTTCTCATCTTCTTTGGCGATGAGACAGGAAATTGTAATTTCAGAGGTACTGATTACATCTAAATTGATGTTCTCGCTGGCCAGAGCGCCGAACATGCGGGCTGCCACACCGGGATTTCCCAGCATGCCTGCACCAACGATGGAAACCTTGGCTACATTGGCTTCCACATCCACACGGGCAAAGCCGATTTCATTCTTCAGCTGCTCCAGCACGCCCACCGTGTCCGCCATATCTGTCTTGGTCACGGTGAAAACAATATCGTTCTTTTCCTTAACGGCGCTGGTGCTCTGCACGATCATATCCACCGCAATATTCTCTTTGGCCAGCCCGTTAAAAATACGGTAAGCCACACCGGGCACATCGGGAACGCCCCGGACAGTAATCTTGGCCACATTAGAATCGCTTGCCACACCACGAATAATAAACTTCTTCTCTTCCATCATCGTATACTCCCCTCTGATAATCGTACCTTCCACCCTGTTGAAAGTGGAACGTACATGAATGTCTGTTCCGGTCAGTTCGCCGTATTCCACAGCACGGGGCTGCATAACGCCGGCTCCCAGACGGGCCAGTTCAAGCATTTCCCCGAACGTAATCTCTTTTAATTTAATCGCATTGGTTACTACTCTGGTAACGGCTGTATAAACTCCATCCACATCGGTATAGATTTCACAGATGTCCGCTTTCAGTCCTGCTGCCACCGCAACAGCCGTCGTATCGCTGCCGCCGCGGCCCAGCGTTGTGATATCGCCTTCATCGGTGATTCCCTGGAAACCGGCTACAATTACGACATTGCCTTCGTCCAACGCTTTCATGACGCGGTCTGCTTTCACTTCCATAATTCCGGCCTTGGTGTGGTTCGCGTTGGTACGGATACCCGCCTGGAAACCGGTAAAGGAGATCGCTTTCTGCCCGCGCTCCATAAATGCACTGGCCAATAATGCAATGGAAATCTGTTCGCCGGTAGACAGCAGCATATCCATTTCCCGCTTCGGCATATGGTCGGTGATACGCCCCGCCAATGTCAGCAAATCATCCGTGGTGTCACCCATGGCGGAAACCACAATCACAATTTTGTCATCAGGCTTCTTTTCACCCAGCACACGATCTACAAGATGATAAATCTTTTCCGGCGTAGCCACACTGCTGCCACCGAACTTTTTAACAACAAAAGCCATAAATCGCCCCTCCTAGAAAATATATAAATATTATATCACTATTATATACAGTACCACAACCCATTATTGCAATATCTTGTGATTTTTTACCACGACTACTCAAGAGTTTGTGTGTTCATACTCTTACTTCACTGTCACCACCGTAACCCCGGCACCACCCCGGACAAGATCCGCCAGCGCGATGGCGGCCACGTTCTTATGGCCTTTCAGATAGGCATGGAGACCGGCCCGCAACGCGCCGGTGCCCTTGCCGTGTATGATGCGCACCTGAGATATACCCGCCAGCAGCGCATCGTCGATGGCACGGTCCACAAAGGGAATCGCCTCGTCTGTGGTCATGCCCCGCACATCCGCTTCCTGTTCCGCTGTTTCAGTCTTGGCGGTAAACATGACATGGGAAGCGCTGCTTTTAAATTTGGAAGGTTTCGGCCGTTCCTGCGGTTTATCTTTTACTAACAGGCACTGGGACAACGGCACCGTCATTTTCAGCACGCCTACAGAAATCAGTCCGTCTTTCCCCTTCACTTCCAGTAAAGTCCCGTTCTTGCGCAATGACTTTACCAGCACTGTCATGCCGGCCCGGGCATTGTCCGGTGTCAGAGGAGTACCCTCCGGCAGGGGTTCGTCCAAAGCCAGGTGCTTGTCCAGTCGTTTCCGGGCTTCCTCCGCTTTTGCCTGCAGCGCTTTTACATCGATATCCGCTTTTAACGAACGCAACTCTTTCAGCACCGTTTCCGCCTCCCTGCGGCTGGTGCGGTAGATTTCGTCCGCCTGCAGGCGCGCCTTGCGCAACAATTCATTCTTCTGCTTTTCAAAATCTTTTTTCTGCCAGGCCAGCTGGTTCCTCAGCTTCTCGCTCTCATACCGCAATTCTTCCACTTCCCGGCTGCGGCTCTCAAAACGTCGGCGTTCCCCTTCCAGGCCCTGCAACACATCTTCCATATGCACGTGTTCTTCGTTCAGAAGATCGCCGGCACTATGCACGATTTCCTCTGACAACCCCAGTCTGCGGCTGATGTTGAAGGCGTTGCTGCTGCCGGGCACGCCCATGAGCAGGCGGTACGTGGGCAGCAATGTATCCGGATTGAATTCCACGCTGGCGTTTTCCATGCCTTCCCGGCCGTAGGCAAAGGTTTTCAGCTCACTGTAATGGGTGGTCATCATGGTGAACACACCCTGTTTTGTCAGATGATCCAAAATAGACATGGCCAGGGCCGCGCCTTCGTTGGGATCCGTTCCGGCACAGATTTCATCTACCAGCACCAGGTCCCGTTCCCGAACTTCCTGAAGAATGCTCACCAGGTTCATCATGTGGCCGGAGAAAGTGGACAGACTCTGTTCGATGCTCTGCTCATCCCCGATATCCGCATACACCGCGCGGAACACCGGAAGTTTGGCATTCAGTGCCGGAACGAACATCCCTGTCTGGCTCATCAGGGCAAACAGACCCACGGCTTTCAGCGCCACCGTTTTGCCGCCGGTATTGGGCCCGGTGATCAGCAGCGTGTTAAACGTCTCACCCAGGTTCACATCCAACGGTACCGCTGTTTCCGCAGGCAACAACGGGTGCCGTCCTTTTTCAATGCGCAGCCCGCCGTTGGACACCAGTTGGGGCTGACAGGCCTTCGTATCCAGCGCGTACAGGGCCCTGGCATATACTGCATCCACATCCGCAGCCACGGACAGACAGCGAAGCAACGTCTCGCCTTCTGCCCCCACTGCGCCGGAAAGCTGCCGCAGAATCCGTTCAACTTCTTCCTTTTCTTCCGCTATATACCGTTTAATCGTATTATTCAGGTTCACCACCGCCATTGGTTCGATGAACAACGTGGCTCCTGTGCCGCTCTGGTCATGGACGATACCGGGGAAGTTGGCCCGGTACTCCTGCTTGATAGGGATTACATACCGGTCTCCCCGCATAGTGACCAGTGCGTCCTGAAAATACTTCTGATTGTTGGGGTCGTGGAGTATCTTCTCCAGCTGCGAACGGACCTTGCTTTTTGCCGAAGCAATCCCTATCCGGAGCCCTGCCAGCTTTACGGAAGCAGTGTCCAGTACATCGCCTTTTTCCGAAATGCTTTTCTCCAGCTGGCGCACCAGTTTGGGGAATTCCGCCAGGCTTCTTCCGTACTCCGCCAGGTTCGGGTGGTCATCGCTCTCCGTCAGCAGGAACACTTTCAGCGTACCGAACGCCTGCATACTTGTCTTTATCTGCATCAGCTCTTCCACGTCCAGCACGCCGCCGATCCTGGCCCGCTTCACTGCCTCCGCAATATTATACAGCCCGCCGAACGGAAAACGCCGGCCGGCGTTTATGATCCGCAATGCTTCCGCCGTTTCCATATGCATCCGCTTCACGGTTTCAAAATCCGAAGATATGCCCTGCGCCAGCAGTTTGTCCTTTCCCAGCTCCGTGGCCGCCTTTTCTGCGGCATGCATTTTTACTTTGTCAAATTCCAGCGTTTTGATAGCAAAACGCCCTGTAACACGATTGTTCATGGGATTCCTCTTTCCTTGTTACAACCTTCCGCCGAGATGAATATAAAA
>JAFSOW010000122.1 GCA_017443165.1 Acidaminococcaceae bacterium
GCGTTAAAATTGAATATCCGGCTCACGTTGATTACTCCTTTTCACAAAATTATATAAATTACTGTAAATCTTCCAGCAGATGCACCACCATGCCGTCTCTTAATTTGGGTTCAAACCAGGTGGATTTGGGCGGCATGATCTGACCCGCATCCGCAACGGACATGACTTCCTGCATCAGGGTGGGGTACATGGAGAAGGCCACAGCAAATTTGCCGCTGTCCACTTTACGTTCCAGTTCCTCCAAGCCCCGGATGCCGCCCACAAAACCAATACGGTCATCCGTGCGGGGGTCGCCGATTTTCAGGACCGGCGCAAGCAGATTGTTTTGAAGAATGGAAACATCCAATGCGGCAATCGTATCCTTCGGGTCAAAGGTACCCTCTTTGGCTTTCAGTTCATACCAGCGTCCCGCCAGATACATGCCGAAGGTGTGGCGCTTCTCCGGATGATACGCTTTGCGCATGGGCTTAATCAGGAACTTCTCTTCCACGGCCCGCATGAACGTGATTTCACTGTAACCGGCCAAATCGGCCACCACACGGTTGTAGTCCAGTATCTCCATCATGTTGTCGGGGAAGATGACGGCCTGGAAATACTCATATTCAGCATTCGCATCCTTTGCGCCCGCTTCTTTTTCCCTTTGGTCCGCCACGCGCATGGCGCCGGCGCAGCGATGATGGCCGTCCGCAATGTAAAACGCGGGCACCGCCTCAAAGAGACGGGTGATCTCCCGAATCTGTACCGGGTCGTCTACCACATACAGGGTATTGCGCACGCCGTCTTCGGCGATAAAGTTGATGACCGGTTCCCTCTCCGCCATCAGCTTCAGGATGTATGAGCTGATTTCCGGACGCTGCCGGTAGGTCAGGAACACCGGACCTGTCTGGGCTTTTGTCACGGTAATGTGACGTACCCGGTCCTGCTCCTTTTCCGTGCGGGTCAGTTCGTGCCGGCGGATGGTGCCGTTGCGGTATTCTTCCACCGCTGCCGTTGCCACCAGTCCGATCTGGATATGCCGGTTCATCCGCTGCCGGTAAATGTAAAAGCAGGGCGTCTTATCCTGTTTCATTTTGCCACTGGTAACATAGCTGACCAGATTTTCCCTGGCCTTTGCGTAGACTTCATCACTGTAGGGGTCTGTACCTTCGGGCATCGTGGCTTCCGATTTGGTTACTGTTAAAAAACTGAATGGATCCGCCGCAATTTTTGCGCGGGCTTCTTCCGTGTCCATTACATCATAGGGCAGCGATGCGATTTTTGCCGCCAGTTCCAATTCCGGTCTCAATCCTCTGAAAGGTCTTACCGTTGCCATAGAAAAACCTCCTGTATAAAAACTATAAACGATGTGTTCTGTAAAAACTTCCGTACTTAATTATTTCTGTACTTAATTATAACTAATATCTAATTATAGAAGTAAAAAGAAACGAATGTCAATATATGTTGTGTATCTTTCACAATTATGCTATGCTTTTTCACAAATCCGGTTTTGAATTTGTAAAAACAGAGACAAAATCAAATTTAATTTGCTGCCTGTAATTGCAGAAAATTGGAACTCGCTATATAATTAAGTATTATCACAGTTTTCAAAAGGATGGTCTTTACCTTGCATTTTAACAAGAAAGTAATCCAACGGGCCATGCCGATTTATATCGGTTACCTGTTCCTGGGGCTGGCCTGCGGCATCTTGGGGCAGCAGGCGCATATCGCTCCTATAGAAGCGTTCATTATGAGCATTTTGGCTTACTCGGGCAGCGGCCAGTTCATCTGCATTGCCATGCTGCTGGATAACGCCTCGCTGTTTTCCATTCTGGTTACTAATTTTATGGTGAGCCTGCGGTACATGTTCTTTTCCACAGCCATGTACCCCCACATTAAAAACTGCTCTCTTCCTTATTCGGTAATCTTCGCCCAGAACATTACCGATGAAACTTTCGCGGTGAACCTGGACAGTTTTAATAAGGATAAGGACTGGGACCCGCAGCAAGGGCTGGCTTTAGGTTTTTCCCCCTGTCTGGTCTGGGCCAGCGCCAACTTCATCGGCTGCACGGCAGCAGCCTGGCTGAATCCCCCCACGGAACTGGTTTCCTATATTCTGGTTGCCATGTTCTTAGGCATCTGGAGCAGCTACCTGCATGACACGGTATTACTGATCGCCGGACTCCTGGGCGGCATTCTTTCTGTGCTGCTTTCCTTTGTGGTACCCTTTAAGCTTCACATCGTGCTGGCCCCCTGATCGTTTCTGTAATCGCCTGCTGGCTGGAAGTAAAACATTCTAAAAAAGAAGAAGCGAAGTCCTGATAATAAACAAATCAGTTTCTTTATTTACAAAGATTAACAATTGCCGGAAAACAGCCGGCAGACTGGAGAATCTAAATGGATAACGAATCCTTATATATTTACGGCGCCACCCTGATGATGGTAATCGGCACCTTTTCCTGCCGGGAACTACCGCTGCTTTTACTGCGGGGCCGTAAGCTGCCGGACTGGTTCAACATCTGGCTGAAATACATCCCCACCGCTATTTTCGGCGCGCTGATTTTCCCCGACATTTTCCTGAAGGACAATGCACTGAACTTTTCCCTGCAGAACTACGGTCTGTGGGCCACCATCTGCGCTTTCCCCATCGTTTATAAAACACAGTCGCTGCCGGTAGCTCTCGTAGCGGGAACGGTTTTCTTTTGTATTTTTAAATATGTGATTTAGAAAATTTTTTTCAGAATTAAAACTCCATTTTTGTCCTGGTTTATTATGGAGGTTTCATGATGTTTCCTGCAAGCAAAAAACAAATCAGTACAATTGCCGTTGCACTGATTTTTTCTTTTTATACGGCTGCAGCAACTGCCGCCCCTGCAGCGCCGACGGTTCGCGCCCCGGGCGCTTCTGGCGGAACGGTTCCCCGGCAAACTTCCGCGCAATCCACAGCAACCGCTCCCCAGCCTGCTGCGGAACCTGAGCAGGCATCGCAGTCCGCAACAGAAAAACCGGAAAGCACACCAGTGACAACAGCGCCCGTTGAAACAACGCAGCCTGTCACTGTTTCGGCCGCCGCAACGGATACTGCGCCTGCTGCAAGTAAGCCGGTCACAACATCACAACCAAAAACAACAGAAGCAGTCAAATCAGCCGCAGCGCAGAAACAAAGTGCAACCGTCGTCCCCGGCCACCCTTTCCGCATCCAGAATAAAGTGGAGAATTACAACTCCCTGCTATCCAAGACGGCAACCCGGAAACTGGACGCCGCCCTGGCTGACATGATTGGCGGCTACGGGGAAAAAGTACCGGGTCTGGCGGTCATCGTGTTCAAGAACGGCAAGGAAGTATACCGTAATATGATGGGTAACCGTTTCCTCAGCCCCCGGAACAAAAACTGGAACCTGCCCGTCACCTCCGAAAGCCGTTTCCGTGTTGCATCTATCTCTAAAATTTTTACTGCTGCAGGCTACATGAAACTGGTGGAAGAAGGCAAAATCAATCTTGACGAAGACGTGAGCCGTTACCTGGGCTTCACGCTGCGGAATCCGAACTATCCCAACAAGCCGATTACCTCCCGGATGCTGCTGTCCCACACCTCGTCCATCCGGGACTATCCTACGCCTTATGTGCCTTTTAAGAGCAACGTCCAGTCCTTTTTTACTTCAGCGGACTGCTGGACACGAGGCAAAGCCCCCGGCTCGTACTTCAGCTATTGCAACCTTAATTACGTGCTTCTGGCTACCATTACAGAAAAAGTGTCCGGCCAGCGCTTTGACAAATACATGACGAAGAACGTGCTGAAGCCCCTAGACATCAAAGGCAGCTTCAACCTCCGGGATTTTTCCTCTTCTGACCTGCAAAAAATGGGAACCCTGTACCGAAAGACAAAAGGAGAATCGGGCCGCTACTACGCCCAGATCGACGACCGGCCCATCGATTTACCAAGCGCTTCCCTGCTTTCCAGTTACCGCCCCGGAACCAATGCCGGCATCTTTTCTCCCCAGGGGGGACTGCGGATTTCTCCGGAAGAACTGGCTCACATGCTGGAGATGCTGCTGAATCAGGGGAAATACAAAGGGAAAGAACTCCTGAAACCCACTACGGTACAACTGATGGAAAAACCGGTGTGGAAGTACAATCCGGCCCAGCCTAACGGAAACATCGAAAACGACTCCATCGAAAGCTACGGGCTGGCCCTGCAATACTTCAGTGGCAGCGGTTCCACCAGGCCCGCTCCCAACCGGCCTGACTTTCACCTGGTCGGACATCTGGGAGAAGCTTACGGTTTCATCGGCGGCCTCATGTGGCAGCCCGACACAAAGAACGGCTTCCTCTTCCTGCAGAACGGCTTCGCCACAGACTACAAACACAACAAAGGACGTTACAGCCGCAACTACCGTTGGGAAGAAAATTTTATGAAGACTATTATTGAAAATGTGTTCCCGAAATAAAAGGAATCCGGTCACTTCTGTGACCGGATTTTTTTCGCAACTTCAGTCTTGGCGTGGCTTTCAATCCTGCTTTCAGTTAATATAATAATATAGACAACGTCAAATATCTTGTTGTTCATTAATTTTCCATACCTGCATTCTAACTGCTTTATCCGGGAAAGCTGTCATTGCGCCGACCCGCCAATTTCGTTTTTTTCAGTTTCCATGTGTTATGTGCTACCAACGCTGCTGCCACAATCGTAACCATAAGCAGCATCCAGGGTTTCAGCATGGGACCGCCAAACAGGGTTGCAATACCCAGGGCAAAGGGCAACAGCACGAGATTACAGATACACACTTTTCGCACGTTGTCTTTAACGGTTTCCACGCAGGTGCGGCTCAACGTAAAGGTAGCCGCCACGTTGCACAGATTATTGTCAGTCAGCACCACCTGAGCTGCTTTCCACACGGTTTTGGTGCCGCTGCCTATGGCAAAGCCGAAGTCCGCGCATTCCAGCGCCGGGGCATCGTTGTCCCCATCGCCAACCACTGCCACCACTTCCCCGCCTTTGCGGAAGGTCTGCACCAACTGTGCCTTATGAGTGGGAAGCAGTTCCGCCGCCACCCGATCCGCACCGGCCAGTTTACCCAGATACAAACCGGCCCGCTTATTATCCCCGGTCATCACCGAGGTCACGATATTCATTTCTTTTAACCGGCGCATGGCTTCCGGCGTTTCTTTCCGCAGCTCATCGGAAAACCCGAAAATAGCATACAGGGTGCGCCCCACCGTCAGGTACCACACCGTCTTGCCCGCATCGGACATCTGTTCCACATACCCGTTGGTTTCCGCCGGAATGCGGGCATAACGTTAAACAAAATCCAGGGAACCCAGCCGGATGTTTTCCTTACAGCAGCGGGCACTGTGCCAACCTTCCGGCGTGGACTGAACCTCTGTCACCAACGGCAGTTTGCAGCCTTCCGCTGCTTCCCGCACCGCAGCAGCCTCCGGCAGTTCGCTGTCCTGCAGCATGGCTGCTGCCAGACTCAGCAGTCCGGGTTCAGAACCGTTGTTGAAGATATGGATATCCGTCAGCACCGGGTGCCCGATGGTCAGGGTTCCTGTTTTGTCAAAAATAATCAGCGATGTTTCGCCGGCATCCCCTAAAATGGTTCCATCCCGCAACAAGATGTTCTGCGCCGCCGCTTTCTGCACTGCGGTAAAGGCAGCTGTGCTGACAGCCGGCAGCAACAGTATCGGGCAACAGCAGACAAAGATGGACACAGCAACCTGCCA
>JAFSOW010000123.1 GCA_017443165.1 Acidaminococcaceae bacterium
CGAGTAATCGCAGGAATAGATAAATGATTGCCACCGCTTGTCGGAACAGAACTCGGCTTATTGAACACTCACCTCGAAAACAAAAGGGAAACTGCGCAACCGCAGTTTCCCTTATTTTTTAATATTCTTATTTAATTTTAAACAAAGCCGGGCTGATTCTTTTCTTCAATATGGATGCGCCCCCGTTTGTTTTCATAATCGCTGATGACCCACTTTAAAATCTGTTCAATTTCTTTATTTACAGAGCGCCCGTTTGTCTCCGCGATGTATTTCATTTTTTCCATGATCAGCGGATGGATGCGTAATGTAAAGCGGTATTGTTCCATAGAAGCCATAGCAGATACCTCCCGAAAGCGTGATGTCAGTTCAATGTCATCTTTTACTGTTATTATAAATGAGAAACTCAGTTAAATCAATAGTAAGAATTTAAAATAACCGGTTTTGTGAACTCTTTGCAAAAAGCATTCATACTTATTGTAATAACTTTTGTTTTAGCGCGTAAAATATGGTACAATGAAACACAGATTTTGTTACATCAAAGGAGCAAAGACAGTGGAAACAGGAAAACAATACAGCGGATTCCGCATTTGTAAAAAAGAATTTATAAAAGAAGTAAACTCTGCGGCGTACCTCATGGAGCATGTGGTGAGCGGCGCCCGTCTTTTCTATCTTGCGAACGACGACGATAACAAGGTGTTTACCATCGGCTTCCGCACGCCGCCTTCCGATGACAGCGGCGTGGCCCACATCCTGGAGCATTCCGTCCTGTGCGGTTCCCGGAAGTATCATCTGAAGGAACCCTTTGTGGAACTGGTGAAAGGCTCCCTGAACACATTTTTAAACGCCATGACGTACCCGGACAAGACCGTGTACCCGGTAGCCAGCCGCAACGACAAGGATTTCCACAACCTGATGGACGTGTACCTGGACGCGGTGTTTTATCCGCTGATCTACGAAAACAAATTTACCCTGAAGCAGGAAGGCTGGCATTACGAACTGGAGAATGCCGATGACCCACTGCAGTACAACGGCGTTGTCTACAATGAGATGAAAGGCGCGTATTCCGCTCCGGATGCTTTCCTGGAATATTATGGAAAGAAGATCCTGTTCCCGGATACGACCTACCGTTTTGAATCAGGCGGTCTGCCTTCCGCTATTCCGGAACTGACCCAGGAAGCGTTTACCCGTTTCCACAAGACATATTACAGCCCGGAGAATTCCTATATCTATCTGTATGGAGATATGGATATTGAAAAAACGCTGGCCCATCTGGACAGCTATCTGAAGGAGTTTCCGAAAACGGGGACGGTACGTTCCGAAATTCCGTTGCAAAAGCCTCTGGCCAAAACGGCGGAGTTCGACGGAACCTATCCGGTACCGGAAGGTTCTCCCACGGAAGGAATGACCTTCCATGAAGTGCAGATCGTGGCAGGGGATATGCGGGACCAGAAGACCATCATGGCCCTGCGCCTGCTGGAAAACGTGCTGCTGGAATCGGAAGGGGCACCGTTGCGCCGGGCCCTGCTGGACGCAGGCGTTGCCAAGGACATTTCCGGCAGTATGAGCGGCAGCATGCTGCAGAATATTTTTTCCGTCCGCGCCAGCGGCAGCGAACCGGGGCAGAAAGATGCCTTTGTGAAAGCCTTGTACCATAACCTGCAGAAGATTTCTATGGAAGGCATCGACAAGGAGCTGCTGGAAGCGTCCCTGAACAGTGCGGAGTTCAAACTGCGGGAAGCGGATTTCGGAACTTATCCCAAAGGATTGATCTACGGCCTGTCCGTACTGGATTCCTGGATTTACGACATCGACCCGGTCAGCAGCCTGCAATATGAACCGTTGCTGCAGGAACTTCGTGACGCCGTACATACCAATTATTATGAAACGCTGATCGAGACAAACCTGCTGGATAACACCCACCGCGTCATCCTGACCCTGACCCCGGAAGAGGGCAAAGAGGAAAAAGAACAGGCGGAGCTGGCGGAAAAACTGGCCGCGGTGAAAGAGAAGATGGATTGCAGTGAGCTGGAACGGTATGCCGCGGAATGCACGGAACTCCATGAACGGCAGGCCGCGCCGGACCCGGAAGAAGCCCTGGCATCCATTCCCCTGCTGGAGCGGAAAGATATCCGGCGGGAAACGGAAAAACTGACGGTAGAGAAGGAAACGGTGGAAGGGGGAAACCTGCTGTACCAGGCCCTGCCGACAAACAAAGTTACCTATCTGAACTGGCATTTCGATATGACCGGCATTGATCCGGAACTGCTGCCATACTGCAATCTACTCAGTGATGTGCTGGGCAAGCTGAACACCGATGAGTATTCCTACGCGGACCTGGCAAAATATACGGACATGTACACCGGCGGCATCTCCTTCCAGATGGAGGCGTTAAGCCGGAACAGCGACTGCAACGACTATACGGTGAAGTTTTCCCTGGCGGCGAAATGCCTGACGGCCAAACTGCCGGAACTGTTCAAAATCCTGAAGGCCATGACGCTGCACACCCGGTTTACCGACAAAGGGCGGCTGAAAGAACTGGTCGACCAGGTGAAAACCGACTGGGACAATACGTTCTTTGCCAAAGGGCAGACGGTGGCGGCGGTGCGGCTCGCTTCGTACTTTTCCGCCAAAGCCCGGGTGACGGAGCAGGATTATTACAGTTACTACCAGTTTGTAAAACGGCTGGCGGAAGATTTTGATAAAGAGGCAGATACGGTCATTGCCAATCTGCAGAAACTGCTGCCGGTATTCTTTAATAAAGGCCAGTACCTGTTAAGCTACAGCTGTGACGAAGCGGACCGGGACGAAGTGCGCCGGATGGCGCTGGACTTTGCAGCGGCGCTGCCGGCGGACAGTGAGGCCGGCGGAAAAAAAGCAAAGATCCTCCCGCAGCCGGAAAAGAACGAAGCCATCATCACACCGGGCAAAGTGCAGTATGTACTGGCCGGCGGGGACTATCACAAACACGGTTACCAATATAATGGAAGTATGCTGGTGCTGGCCACTATGCTGCGGTATGAATACCTGTGGACGAAGATCCGGGTACAGGGCGGGGCCTACGGGGCTAACGCCGTGTTCGACCGGAACGGCGTCGTGTATTTTTCCACCTACCGCGACCCGCAGCTGAAAAACAGCCTGGAAGCCTTCCGCGCCTTGCCGGACTGGCTTGAGAAGCTGGAACTGACCGAGCGGGAGATGACCAAATACGTCATCGGTACCATGAGCGGGGTGGACGTGCCCCTGACCAACTCCCTGAAAGTTTCCCGGGCGGCCCTGCAGGAACTGCTGGCTGTTTCCGACGCAGACCGGCAGAAGACGCGGAATGAGATTCTTGACGTTACCCTGGCAGACATCAAAGCGCTGGCGAAAACGATTCGTGACGTGCTGGCAGACAATTACCTCTGCGTCGTGGGGGGACAGCAGGCGATTGAAGAAAACAAAGAAGAGTTCAACAGAACACTGAAACAATAAAACCGGATTACCCGGAGCGGGCAAATAAACAAAAAGAAATATTAATATTTAGCTCAACAGCCGTGGAATTTATTTTCCACGGCTGTTTTGTTATAATGATGGCAGTGATACAAATCGCAGTTTCGCTCAGCAAAGATGAGTATGAAAAAAAATATTTCTATCAACGTCAATTTCGACGAGCCTGTTTTGTATATATAAATAAAAGGAACCTAAATAAATCATTTTAAGGAGGATTCAGACGCTTGCTGAATGACAAGTTCATAATTACAAGTATATATTTGATTAGACTTGACGAGAAGTTGAAAAAAAACTATAATTATTAGTGTTAGAATTAGGTAAGTTTTTGTATTTGTCATTTTCTGACTTTTTTGCTATTTATTAAGTTTTAAATTGTGGAGCGAAAGGAGAGTCGTCTACATGAATAAAATTTACAGAGTTATTTGGAGTAAAGCTAAAAATTGCTATGTTGTTGCATCGGAACTGGCCAAACGCCATACGAAAGCACCGCAAAGTGGGGTTGTCAATAAGATAGCAGCCCTGGCGCTTGCCGGCGCTATGAGTTTCGGGCTTGCGGGTAGTGCTTTGGCAGCGCAGGTTGAGGATACGTATATTAAAATAGGTTCGACGGGTCAACAGGATCCGGCCAGTGTTACGGGTGGCTTGCATGCCATTGCCATAGGTGAAAATGCAAAAGTCAGCGGCGATGCAAATGATCGCGCAGACTATTCGGTAGGTATCGGTTATGGGGTTACGGCGACAGGTGTGCATGGCGTAGTAATGGGGAAAGATGCAACTATTACCGCAAGCCACGCAATCGGAGTCGGTACTGGTTCTTTAGCTGAAGGCATGTACTCATCCGTGCTCGGCGCTTATTCAGATGTTTCGATAGACTCTACTGTTAAAATGGTTTTTGGCGATGATCCCGATGACCCTGAAAAAGTTAGTGCCATGCAGGGCTTTGGGACTACGGTACTGGGCTCGCTTAACTCATCGCGGACTGATGTAAGTAAAGACGAAAATAAGGATAAAAAATTTATAAGTGTAGCCAGCAGTATTGTCGGTACTGTAAATACTGCTACGGATTCCAACGGTTCGTTGATTTTTGGCGCAGGGAACGAAATTACTGAATCCTATCAGAATGTGCTTTTTGACGAAGCAGATATGACTGTGTCCCAGCTGCATGCGAAATATAAGGAAGCTGTCGAAAGCGGAGATCGTGCCAAGATGGCGGAAATAGCCGCTCAGCTTCGGAAAATGGTAAAAGTCAGCGGCGGGCAGGTTATGGCTATGGGCGGTTCCAACTCTGCTTCAAATGCTTACCGTTCCCAGATTATGGGTGTAG
>JAFSOW010000124.1 GCA_017443165.1 Acidaminococcaceae bacterium
CCCAGGTTACTTTATCCGTAATCTTTTTAGCCATGCGACGTCTCCTTTCAGACTTATCTGTGGCTGCGGAAATAGTTCAACGCTACATCCGGGAACAGCGCGTAAGACAGCACGTCTTCCACGCTGAGACCGGGGAACCCTGCTTCATCCAGACGGTCCCGCATGGTCTTAAGCTGGGGCTTGATGTCGTCGGCAGGACGGTGGTCAATGACCGGCTCATCCCCGATGGCCAGCTTCTGCACTTCCGGATTGATGGGGCCGGCGGTTTTTCCGTAACGGCCGCGGATCAGTTCTTTTACTTCACGGGGAATCATTTTGTAACGGCCCATGGCCACATTCATAACCGCCATGGAGCCGACGATCTGGCTGGTAGGCGTTACCAGGGGCGGATAACCTAAGTCTTTCCGTACCTGGGGCATTTCCTTCAGCACTTCGTCCAGCTTGTCACCGATGCCCATGCCTGCCATCTGGCTGCGCAGGTTGGAAAGCATACCGCCGGGAATCTGGTACAGCAGTACTTTGGGATTTACGTTAAAGTTCGGGTTCACATGGAACTCGTTGACAATTTTACTCTTGACGCCGGTGAAATATTCCGCCAGCTCATTCAATGTTTCCAGATTCAGTCCGGTATCCCGGGGGCTTTCCGCCAACGTGGCCACCATGGCTTCCGTACAGGGCTGGCTCGTGGTTCCCGAGAACGGGGCCAGCGCCGTGTCCAGAATATCCACGCCGGCTTCCGCTGCTTTCAGCGCGGTCATGTGGCCCAGACCGGTGGTGCAGTGATTGTGCAGTTCCAGCGGAACCGTAATTTCTTTTTTCAGCGCTTTGATCAGGTTTTCCGCGCCGTAGGGGCTCAGCAGGCCCGCCATGTCTTTAATGCAGATGGAATCGGCCCCCATCTGTACCATTTCCTTGGCCAGGCGCACAAAGTCCTCTGCTTTATGATACGGACTGGTGGTATAGACCAGCGCGCCCTGCATATGGGCCCCGGCCTTTTTACCTGCCCGGAAAGAGGTTTCCAGGTTCCTCGTATCGTTGAGCGCGTCAAAAACGCGGATAATGGAGACACCGTTCTCCACACTCTTTTTAATAAACTCCGTAACAACATCATCCGCATAATGATTGTAGCCTAACAGGTTCTGGCCCCGCAGCAGCATCTGGATCGGTGTGTTCGGCATCCGGTGCCGCAGGATCCGCAGGCGGCCCCAGGGATCTTCATCCAAAAAACGCAGGCAGGCGTCAAATGTCGCGCCGCCCCAGGCTTCAACGGCATGGTAGCCAACATTGTCCAGTTTTTCCAGCACCGGGATCATATCCTGCACCCGCATCCGGGTCGCAACCAAAGACTGGGGACCGTCCCGCAGTACCGTTTCTGTAATCTTCAGGGGTTTTACTTCTGTCATCCTAACACTCCTTTACTGAACTCCATAGAAAATCATATTTTGAATTGTGTAAAATACAATTTTCATTGCAAAACATTATTAAGTAATTATATCATAAAAATATCTTAATGTATACAAAATACACTGAGAATGATTCCTGATAAAAAAGGCTGCGGGGGTGCCGCAGCCTTTCATAAAGAATTGAAATTGTTGAATTTTACGCTTTCTGTTTTTCCGCCCGGTTGATGGCGCACAGGATACCCAGCAGGGAAGCCACGACGATGCCGCTGTGCACGCCGACGCCGAAAATATGGCTTCCGTCCGGTTTCTGAAGCTCGATGTAGCAGATAGCCTTGGCATTGGAGCCGCCGCTTGTCGCATGTTCATCGTAGTTGATAAACTTGTAACCGGTCACGCCGATTTTTGACAGCGCATTGAAGAACGCGTCGATAGGACCGTTGCCCCTGCCGATCACATCCATCTGTTGTCCGTCTACGGCAATGACACCGGTAAAGACCGTCGGATTTTCCGGACTGTCCCCACCCTGTTTTGCCTGATGGAAATGCCGTTCGACCAGTTCGTATTTTCCCTTCTGGTCGATAAACTCTTTCTGGAACAGATCCACAATCTGCAATTCGTTCAGTTCATCGCCGTACGCATCTGCCGCAGCCTTGACGATATCGCCGAATTCCGGCTGCATGGCCTTGGGCATGCGGTACCCTTTTGCTTTTTCCAGAACAAAGGCGGCGCCGCCTTTGCCGGACTGGCTGTTGATCCTGATGATTGGCTCGTACTGCCGGTTGATATCCGCCGGATTGATAGGCAGATAGGGGACCTCCCAATATTCCGTTCCGGTGTTTTTCATGTAATCAAAGCCTTTTTTGATGGCGTCCTGATGGGAACCGGAGAAAGCCGTGAAGGCCAGTTGCCCCGCATAGGGCTGCCGGGGCGGGATCGGCATCTTTGTGCATTCTTCACAGACTTTGCCTACCGCCTGGATATCATGGAAGTCCAACCCGGGATCCACGCCCTGGGTGTACATGTTCAATGCCACGGTTACGATATCCAGATTGCCGGTACGTTCCCCGTTACCGAACAGGCAGCCTTCGATCCGGTCCGCGCCGGCCAGCAGCCCCAGTTCCGCGCAGGCCACACCGGTACCCCGGTCGTTATGGGGATGCAGGCTGATGATGGCCGCTTCCCGGTTGGGCAGATGCTTGATAAAATACTCGATCTGGTCGGCGTAGGTATTGGGGGTACACATTTCCACCGTAGCCGGCAGGTTGATGATGACCGGGTTTTCTTTTGTAGCGCCCAGCGCTTCCATCACTTCATGGCAGATTCGTACGGCAAAATCCTGCTCCGTCCCGGTATAACTTTCCGGTGAATATTCATAACGGATATTCATGCCGCTGTGGGCGATTTCTTCTTCTGTCAGCTTGCGGATCAGTTTCGCGCCTTCCACCGCTATCTCCGTGATTCCGTCCATGTCTTTCTGGAATACGATCTTGCGCTGCAGGGTTGAAGTGGAATTATAAAAATGAATGATGACGTTCTTCGCGCCTTTGACTGATTCAAAGGTCTTCTTGATCAGTTCCGGCCGGGCCTGCACCAGCACCTGCAGCGCCACATCGTCCGGTACCAGGTCCTGCTCGATCAGGGTGCGGATGATTTCGTATTCCGTTTCGGAAGCAGACGGGAACCCGATTTCAATTTCCTTAAAACCGATGTCGATCAGCATCCGGAACATGCGCAGTTTTTCATCCAGCTGCATAGGCGTTACCAGCGCCTGGTTGCCGTCCCGCAGGTCTACGCTGCACCATACGGGCGCCTTATCGATAATATGATCCGGCCAGTCACGGTGTTCCAGCGGAATCTGCGCAAACGGGATGTACTTTTTGGCAGGTGCTTTCATTTTCTAATCCTCTCTTCTTCTCTAAAATAAAAAACCTCACTCCCATATATCTGCAAGGGGCGAGGAAATAAAACCACGCTGTACCACCCTTTTTCAACCGGCTGCCGCCGGTCCTCTCAGCCTCCAACAAGGCCTTTGCCAATAACGCGGCATTACGTCCTGCCCTACGGCTGTTTCAGGCAGGCAGCTCTGAGACCAGTCATCCACACAGGCGCTGTCACCGGTTCGCACCTTCCACCGGTTCTCTGGCACATACATCCTGTATCTTTTTCTCTTCATAGCTTTTAGGTGAAACAGTATTTAATTGTTATTTGAAAGACATTATATCAATTTGTAAAAAATAAGTCAATTTCTGCGGCGAAAATTCCTGAAAAACAGTTCTCCGGTTATTTTTCCTCAGGAGCTTCCTTTCCGCTTTCGGGTAAATGAGTAACAATGATTTTTTTCAGGCGATGCTGGTCTACTTTGGAAACTTCAACTTTTAAATCCCGGTAGGTAAACGTATCTCCTTTTTTGGGAACTTCCCCCAGGGACTCCACGACCCAGCCGCTGATAGACTGGTTTTCCAGACTGTAAAGATCAAAGTCCAGCTGGATGTATTCGAACAGGTCGCGCAGGCTGGCGTTCCGGGAATTGCTGTCGCAGGAGACCAGGTACCGGTTGTCGCCCAGTTTATGGAACACGGACACGGCCTCATCGTGCTCATCCCAGATTTCCCCGACCAGTTCTTCCAGTATATCCTCAATCGTAATGACACCGGCAACGCTTCCGTAACTGTCGATCACCGCCGCCATCTGAAGTTTATTGTGCTGGAGATTTTTCAGCAGCAGGGAAATCTTTGTGGAACGGTGGACATAGGCAATATTTTTTAAAATCGTTTTGATGTTGAATTTCGGGTCTTTTAGATAGGAATTGTAAAAATCCTTGGCATGGAGCAGACCTATAATGTTGTTCTCTTCTTCATCGTAAACAGGAAGACGGGTAAAATGATTCGTCGTAAACATGCGGTAAATCTCCGCGTTGCTGTTGGTCACGCTACAGGCTACCATGTCAACCCGGGGGGTAAATATTTCCTTGACGCGGATGTCGTTGAACTCAATGGCGGACTTGATCAGATCGCTTTCGTCCTCACTGATGGTCCCTTCGTTTTCCACTTCGTCAACCATAACCTTCAGTTCGGCTTCCGTAATCGTAGGCCTGGCCGTCTTTTTCCCGGCTATATTCCGGCTGAGGCAATCTTTCAGCTGTTTAAAAATATAATTAAGGGGAGTAAACAGCCTGGTATTCCACCACAGTAGTTTATGTACAGCCAGCAGAAACGGTTCGGAATACTCTTTCGCCAGGCTTTTGGGGGAAATTTCTCCTACTACAAGTATAACAACCGTTGTAATGGCTGTAGCTATGGACACACTGCCCTCATCCCCGATCAGTTTAATGCACAAAAGGGTAGCGATGGATGCCGTACCTATATTCACAATATTGTTTCCTACTAAAATTGTGGAAAGCACCTCATCAAAATGATCCAGCAGCCGCAATATCCCGGCGGCGTCTTTGTTCCCGTTCCGGGCCAGATGTTTTATGCGGATTTTATTCACGGTACTGAGCGCCGTTTCCGATGCGGAATAAAAGGCGGAGCCGCAAAGAAAAATAACAAGGATCACCAGATACCGGTACAGCTCGTTTTCGACAATCATAAAACTCTTTCCTTCCATATTTGTGATTGCTTTTAACGTTAATTTTGTTTTTATTTAAGGATATGCTGCCGGAACAGCTTATGCAACCCGACAACAATAATGATGGACAATGCGCAAAGAATTACTACAGCCCATTCCTCTCCGTTCAACGGGGCCGTGCGCAGCACGCTTCCGCCAAACAGCGTCAGAAGATACTGGATGAGAACGATGCCTCCCATAACCTGGATAAACCCTTTATTATCCAGAATATGGTCAAGCAGGTCCAGTCCTTCCACCCTGACGTTAAACCCGTTGGCCACCGCCATGAAAATGTAGGCGCAGAAAAAGCAGGTGTAGGTGTAAATATGGTCCGGCGCGTCACGGAAGAGGGAGTCCACCCACGCGCTTTTGTAAAACGCAACCGCCACCAGCGTCATCCATAAGCCGCCCAGAACAATCGTAGACATCATACCTTTGGAAACGATGGGGCCGCCCCGTTCCTTTGGCTTTTCCTGCATATACTTTTCCAGCGCAGGCTCACCGCCGAAAGCCAGGGCCGCCAGCGTATCCATCACCAGGTTGATCCACAAAATCTGTATAATGGTCAGCGGTTTTTCCACACCGATGAAAGGTGCGATAAAATTGATCAGCACTGCTGAAAAATTAATGGAGAGCTGGAACGTAATAAACTTACAGATAGAATTGTAAATGGTACGCCCGTATAAAATCGCCTGCTTGATGGACAGGAAATTGTCGTCCAGTATTACGATATCGCCGGCTTCTTTGGCCACTTCCGTGCCGCTGCCCATGGCAAAGCCCACGTCCGCCCGTTTCAGCGCCGGGGAATCGTTGACCCCGTCGCCGGTCATGCCCGTTACCAGGTTCATTTCCTGGGCAATGGCAACCAGGCGGAGTTTGTCCAGCGGCAATGCCCGGGATACCACCCGAAGATAAGGCAGATTGCGTTTTACCTCTTCATCAGTCATGGCCGCCAGTTCCTGGCTGGTCCATACCTGTTCTTCAGGCCTCTGCAGCAGTCCGGCATCTCTGGCAATGGCCACCGCGGTTTCTTTCCGGTCCCCGGTGATCATGACAATCTGCACACCGGCTTCATGCACTCTTTTAATAGCTTCCACCGCTTCCGGACGCACCTCGTCCCGGATTGCCAGAATTCCCGTCAGGGCCATTCCCTTTTGCGGAAGTTCCGGCCCGTACACGGCTTTTGGGAAGGTACATAAGGCCAGCATGCGGATGGCCCGTCCTGCCAGTTCCACCATCTTCTCATCCAGAGATTGCTTCATGGCCTCCGTGAAAGGAAGGCAGTGCCCCTTATCATCCCAGTAATAATCGCAGTACTGCAGCAGTTTTTCCGGCGCGCCTTTGGCCAGGGTATATTCACTGGCGCCCTGCACTCCCGCAAAGGAATATTTGGTGGCGCTGTTAAAAGGAACAAATGTATTCCGTAACGGCATCTGCAGCTTGCGGTAGCCGCCAATATACCGGGTCAGAGCCCGTTCCGTAATATTGCCGCCTACAATGGCGCCTTCCGCAACGGCGGCCGAGGTATTGAGGACCACGTTTTCATAGGCCATTTCCCGGATTGGGACAGGCAGCTGGTCAAAGGCTGCGTATTCCTTCAGGTCGCCGGTGATAAAGTCCACAACCTCCAGCTGCCCTTTGGTAATGGTACCGGTTTTATCCGTAAACAGCAGGTTCAAACTGCCTGCCGTTTCAATCCCGTTCAGCTTGCGGACCAGAACATGGTCGTTCAGCATCTTCCGCATATTCAGGGAAGAAACGATGGCGATCATCAGGGGCAGCCCTTCCGGCACCGCCATTACAATAATGATGACAGCCAGGATCAGGGCCTGCACTACATCGCTGAGGACCTGAGCCGTATTGGCAATATACAGTGACCAGCCGCCTGCCAGGAACATCTTGTGCAGCAATACCGCAATAAAAATCAGCAGGCCTCCTGCATAACCGAAGTAACTGATCTTATCCGCCAGATACTTCAGTTTCAGTTTCAGCGGGCTGTCCCGTTCCACTTCCTTCAATTCCTGAACCAGCTGCCCGTAGACGGATGCGTCGCCGACCTTCTCTGCCCGCATCAGTCCCTGTCCTTCCACTACGACAGAACCGCGATACAGGCAGTACGGATTCAGGAAATCCGTCTCTGTCCCCCAGGAAAAATCAGGGGAAGCCGGCTTTTTCTTCGCTTCTTCGCTTTCCCCGTTCAAAGCAGCCTGATCCAGTTTCAGGGACCCTTCCAGCAACAAACCGTCCACAGGGACCTTGTCCCCGCTTTCCAGCTGCACCGCATCCCCGACTACAATATCGTCAATGCGCAGTTCCACCGGTTTTCCGTCGCGCCATACCTTGCAGGTGATGCGGCTGGCTTCCTCCTGCAGCTTCTGAAAGGCATTCTCGTTGCTGTATTCAGACAGTGTGGACACAAATGTCGCCAGTATAATCGCGACAAAAATACCCACCGTCTCAATCCAGTCCGCGTAACCCATATATACAAAAACCACATTGATGAGCAGAGCCACAATGAGGATACGGATGATGGGATCCTGGAAATTATCCAGC
>JAFSOW010000125.1 GCA_017443165.1 Acidaminococcaceae bacterium
GCCACCACGCCGACCTTTCCCGTCAGGCGCGCATAGCCGCTGGCCGCATGACCCGCATGCAGTTCATGGCGTACCAGCACCGTTTTGATATTGGAATTCAGGATGCTGTTATAAAAAGGACAGATAGCCACCCCCGGATATCCAAATACAAACTCCGTGTTTTCCATTTCCAGACACTTTACAATTGCGTCCGCTCCGTTCATGTTTTTCCCTCACTTTAACCCAAAATATCTTATGCCTGCGGCATATTGGAATTATGATAGCATAATTTAATAATTATTGCACGAAAGCTTTACGATTTTTATAATTTTTTTGATATTTTTATTAAATCTGTATCAAATATTATACTTTTATTAAATATTATCTTTTATTGAAGCGCTTCACACCGCCAGACCCATTCAGACAGTCATTATTCCGCAGTCTTGAGAACTTGTTGGATTATTTTTTCAAGGTTTTCCGCCGAAAGAGCTCCCTGTACCCGGCCGATCACGTTTCCCCTGCGGTCGATCAGGTATGTGGTGGGAATGGCACGGATGCCGTATGCTTCGAACAGCTTGCCTCCCTTGTCCATTAGAACAGGATAGCTGTAGCCGTTTTTTTCCATGAACGCTTTGATACCGGCCTCGTCTTTCTCGCTGCCCAGTTTCGGCGCGGCTACGCCTAACACGATCACCGAGTCCTTTCCTTCCCTGGAAGAACGTTCATACAATTTCTGGATGTCCGGCATTTCAGCCCGGCAGGGCGGACACCATGTGGCCCAGAAATTCAGGAAGACGATTTTGCCTTTATAGTCGTCCAGGGTATGAGTCTTTCCGTATTGGTCTTTTAATGTGAACGGAATCGCAGCGACAGCATTTTGGGCTTGGTTCTCACGTTGCGCAGCGTTTTGGGTTTGCGTATCCTTTTGCGTAGCATCATCTGTCTGCTGCGTATTTTGTGTTGCGTTTTGCTGCGGCGCAGCAGTGCCGGTGCCATCCAGTTTTCCGGTAAACAGCAGCAGGCCCAGGGCAATCATCAGGACACCGCCCGCTTTCACTGTAAACGTCATGATTCCTTTATGGTTTTTCACCAGATTCAGTACGGTTTCCGAAAACAGTCCCAATAAAAGAAACGGAATCACAAATCCCAGCGTGTAAAACAAAATCATCACCATCCCTTTTTCCGGCTCCGCCGCCGCCAGAATTAAAACACTGCTTAACATGGGCCCTACGCAGGGAGTCCATGCAAAGCTGAAAACAAAGCCGAAGACAAATGCCATAACAGGAGATACCACCATTGTTTCAAACCGGAACGGCAGTCTCCTTTCTTTAGCCAAAAAGCCCCACTCCCCCAGCAGGCCGGACTGGTATAGCCCAAACAGGATCATAAGGCCCCCTCCAATGCGCGTAATCAGTTTCTGTTGTTTTATTAAAGCACTGCCCGCTGCGGAGGCACCCAGGCCCAAAAGGAAAAACGCCGAGCTGATGCCCAAGACAAAAAACAATGTATTGATCATGACCCTGCCCCGGTCAAAGCGTAAGGAACCGTCCGCGTTCCGTTCCGCCGTCCCGCCGGACAAATAGCCGAAATACACCGGCAGCAGCGGCAGCACGCAAGGAGAAAAGAAACTGAAGAGTCCCTGCAGGAAAACGGCAATGGCCGAAATTTCAGGAGTCAAAATATCTTTCATAAAAACCTCGATCCGCGTTTCCGGTCAATTCAGCAATCCGTTTTTACCAAACTTTTCCGCAGCAGCCAGCCCGCCGCGGCCAGACAGAGGAACTGTAAAACCGCCATGCCGTGGGGCGGAACGGAAAATCCCTTATAAAAGACGCCCGGCAACAGGCAGCCGGCCGCCAGGCCGAACATCATGCCGGGATAACGGGGTTTGCACCAGTGCACCAGCCGCAATGTCAGCGGCATGGTCATGTTAAAAGCCAGAACCAGAAGCACGGATGCAACCAGACCGGACAATTGCAAAGCGACAAAACTTAACAGGAAAATAAAGAGGATTGTCTTCCGATAGCCTGCCCTGTCACAGACGATGCCGCCCAATGCTTTCCCTGCCGCAAAGACGCAGGGGAAAAGCATAACATACGGACTGGCGGCGCCGCCGCTGCCAAACCCGCGCAGCACAATACAGCCTAACAACAGAATAAGACAGATACCGGTAAGCCGGCAAAGGGGAACTGTTGGCACATTGCCGTTTACAGGCTCAGGCGATACAGAATCCCCGGCTTCCGGAATTTCCATACGCCACAAACGCTTCGTCGCCACAGCGCACAGCATGGCGCAGGCAAACAAAAATGGATACGGACCCACAATGCAGTTCAATCCCAGGGCAAGTCCTACCGCGCCGCTGGAAACAAAAATCCCCAGCTCTTTGTAGGTCGTATAACGCCGCAGCACCAAACTGCCCGCCGCCACATGGAACACGCTGTTGCCGATTCCCAGCAGCAGCGTTTGCGCTTTTATGCCCAGTGCGGCTTGCGTACCCAGTCCCAGGGTCACCAGGACAAACAGGAACGCGTAGCGTATCCGGTTTTCATTTTTGTCAAAAAGCCAGCCTGTCAGCCACTGTGTGCCAAACGCAACCGCGTTATACAGACTGAAATAAAAAACAATAGGAGCCAGCGACGGTTCCTGCACGGCATAGGCCGCCATGGCCGCCGCACAGATACCGTCCACCAGAAAATGCAATGCCGTAAAGATTGCTAACAAACTCTGCCTCGCTTACATACCGTCTCAAAAACAGGAAATTTTTTGAAAAACGTTTCAAAAAACGACGGAGCCATTACAGGAATCCATCCATTTACACAATGTCAGAATCCTGTTTATTTATTCAGTATCTGCTTCCCGTCGACCATTGTCAATTCATAAACACGATCCAGTGATTCAACTCTCCTGTCCGGTCCATACACTTTGGGACCGTAGCGGGTTTCCTGGAATCGGTACAGGCGAAAATCCACAGCCATCAGGAATTTTACTTTTTCCTTGTCCTTCGGAAGCGGCAGTAAGAATTCGCGGCTGTCCGTTTCTTTCTTTAAGTCAGGAACAGGAAACCATCCTGCTTTATCCAGCAATTTCATGGTCGTGGTTCCTTCTTCTTCCACAAGCACACGGAACCCCCACTGGCAGGGACCGGGCAGGGTCACCTTCAGCAAATAGGTTCTGTCCTTTCCCCCGACCTGGGTCAGGGTAAAATCCGGTTCGCGCAGCCTGTACACCTGTGTAGCCGGACGTTCCAAATCCGGGCGGTGCGGTCTCCGGTATGGATTTCCCGGATCAATTACATCTGCATGAGCTGTGGGAAATAAAGATACCAGTGAAAGGACGACCGTCAGTAAACCCAACAATAATGTGCGCATGGTTACCTCCTTATTATTCCCTTAAATCAATGCCCGCTATGAAAAACATTATAAATTATGATTGTGCCATATTTATGCCTGAAATCCAGAATTACAAACTTTATAATTCTGCTGCAATCCTGACTTAACTTTTCTCCTGTCTCAACCCTACTGCGCTTCCCGCTTCAGAATTTCCGCCAGCACTTCGATGCCTGCGCAGATGTCTTCTGTTTTGGCAAATTCTTCCGGGTTGTGGCTGATCCCGCCCTTGCAGGGAATGAACAGCATGGTTGTCGGACAGATGCCCGGCATATGCATGGCGTCGTGCCCGGCGCCGCTGTTCATGTGCAGGAAGGATTTCTTCTGTTCTTTGCAGATTGCTTCCGACTGGGCCGCCATTTTTTCATCCAACGCCACCGGCGTATCGGATGTCAGCATTTCTTCTTTGATTTCCACACCGTCGGTCCGGGCCGTGCCCTGGGCCGCCTGCCGGATTTCTTTCAGGGTGCGCTGAATGCTTGCCGTATCCACACCCCGCACATCCACCCAGAGGGTAACCTTGCCGGGAACCACGTTAATGGAGCCCGGATCTACTTCCACGATACCGACAGTTCCTACCGTTCCGTTATCTTTTTCGTTGATTGCCGCTGTTTCCACTGCCAGCACCAGCTTGGCCGCGCTGACCAGCGCATCCTTCCGGTAACCCATGGGAGTAGCGCCGGAATGATCGGCCATGCCTTTTATGTGTAGTTTAAAACGGGTGGGCGCCGCGATGTTATGGACAATGCCAATCTGGTGTTTCGTTTCTTCCAGCACCTTACCCTGTTCAATGTGCATTTCCGCAAAGCATTTGAACGCACCAGGTTTCAGCAAGGCCTTTTCATAAGCTTCCAGATCGCCGCCCCACTCTTTCACAGCTTCCTTAAAAGTAATATCGTCCTTGCGACAGGCATCGGCAAACTTCTCCGGCTCAGCTTTGCCTGTAATCAGTTTGCTGCCAATGGTCGCAAAGCCGAAACGACTGGATTCTTCCGCCCGGAACACGATTACCTCGATACTGCGCCGCAACGTTTCATCCGCCAGCATGTGCAACGCTTCCAGCGCCCCCACTACCCCACACATTCCGTCATAGGCGCCGCCGTGAATCACCGTATCCAGGTGGGAGCCGCAGGCTACAGGGGGAATGTTCGGATCAAGTCCAGGACGACGCAGGAACAGGTTCCCCAGCACATCCTCCCGCGCTTCCAAATTCAGATACTCAATCTGTTTCAGCAGCCACATCTGGGCCGCTTTGTCCGTACTTGTATACGCCAGACGGGTAATTCCTGCATCAGTTCTGCCAAATTTTGCCAGACCACCAATCAGTTCTTCCACACGTTTTTTGTTTACAGGCAACATATGTTTTCTCCTTTTGCAATACACAACTCAAATATTAATCTCTGTTTTCTGTTTTAGCCTGAAAGCACCGGCTTTGCCGTTTCATACACAAATCACTGTATCAGGTATCATTTATATCTTCATTATGACAAAAAAAGCTGCAGTTGTAAACATCGTCCGATGCTGTACAATTGCAGCTGATTGTTTTAAGCGCTGTATTTCACAGCCAGTTCTGTCAGGGTTGCGGCTGCCTTCCAGATCACTTCCTCATCAAAGTCGAAGTGACTGTTATGGTGTCCTGCCGCGATAGGCGTGCCGTACATCATGTAAGCCGCTTTGCCGCCGCGCTTCTGTACCCGGTCCATAAAGTAAGTGCAGTCTTCACTGCCGCCCATATCCACATAGGTCAGTACGTTGGCGTAGCCGCATTTTTCTTTCACCAGCGCAGCAATTTCTTCCGCCAGTTCCTTGTCGTAAACGCTGGCAGGAGCGCCACCTGCCAGGGAAATGTCGACTTTCACATCGTACATATCCGCTGCGGCCTGCAGCATACGCCGGGCTTCTTTGACCATGAATTCATTGATTACTGTGTTACCGCCCCGGGTCTCAATTTTCATGGACGCAATATCCGGTACAACGTTCCGCCCGGTTCCCGCGTTAAGCACGCCTACATTGATGCGGCTGGAGCCCTGGCTGTGCCGGGAGATTGTACTTAAACTGATTGCTGCCTGGGCAGCTGCCAGCAAGGCGTTCTTCCCCTCTTCCGGCGCCGCTCCCGCATGGGCGGAAACGCCGTGGAACTCTGCGTCCATCTTCGTCGTGGCCAGGAAGCCGTCGGTCATGGTGACCAGCGTATCCGCCTGGGTGCATTTGAAACCAATGTGTCCCCCGAACAGGAAATCCACATCGTCCACCACGCCGGCATCTACCATGGCCAGCGCGCCCCGCACACCTTCCTCCGCAGGCTGGAAGATCAGTTTAATACGTCCGTTCAGTGCGTCCATATTTTCTTTTAACAGTTTCGCCACGGCGAGGCCGATAGTCACATGCCCGTCGTGCCCGCAGGCATGCATGGCTTTCGCATGGGTGGAACAAAAGCCTTCGGCCGCGGGACGGTGTCCCTCTCCTTTTTCCTCTTCCACATCGTTGCAGTCCATGTCAAAACGGAAGGCAACCGTCTTGCCGGGTCTGCCGGTATCCAAAATGCCTACCACGCCGGTTTTGCCGCCGGCCATCTTTTCCACCAGCACAGGGTCCGCGCCTTCTGTGATGGCACGTTTCATATATGCTTCCAGTTCCTTAACGGATGGACGCCCCATCATGGATTTTTCCGCCACCACTTCAGCGCCAAAATGCACTTCGTAGCCCAGTGCTTTCAGTTCATTGATTATCAGGGAAGCCGTGCGGAACTCCGTCCAGCCTGTTTCCGGATGGGTGTGGAGATCACGCCGCCTGGCAATCAATTCCGGTTTTAATGCTTCTGCCTGTTTCCAAATTGTTTCCATAATATCAGCCGTTCCTTTTCTTTAAACTGTCAGTGCCAATAATTATATGTTCCGCGTACCCGCACTGTACGGATACGCGGAAACTTATCAACTTTAAAATATTAATATTCTTTAATCAAATCAGAATGCCAGGAACATCATGCCGATGATCATAGCGAAGACCATGGGGATCGCATTGCGGCGGGTTACTTCCATGGGGCTGATGCCTGCGATACCAGCTACGATGATGGTTGCGCCGGCAATCGGGGACATGGTACGGCCCAACGTGCCGCCCAGGGTCGCCATGGAACCCATCTGCACGATGGACATGCCGAAATCAGCAGCATGGGGAGTAACTGCTTCGTTGAAGGCAAAGGTTGCAGCGTCGCCGGAACCGGTGATCAGGCCCAGCAGGAAAGGACCTACGGATGCGCAGATTTTAACGATGGACGGGTTGTTGGTCATGGCAGCGATGAAAGCCTTGACCAGACCCATGGCATTCATACCGGCTACGAACACACCTGCAGCCAGGATGATACCGATGATGTCGCCATAGGCTTTGCCCATGCCGTCAAAGAAAGACTTGGTCAGAGCCGCCGGGTTGGTCCGGGTCACGATGCAGGTCAGGATCGCGCCGATGACCATAGCCTGCGCTACGCCCATCTTGAACATGGGAACC
>JAFSOW010000126.1 GCA_017443165.1 Acidaminococcaceae bacterium
GCATTGATGGATTCGCCGATGCGGCTTCCGATCTTCTCACCAAAATAGGCACCCAGCAAAGCGCCGTTGATGGTGATGGATCCCAGGCTGATGCCGCCGGTGGCACCTTCCAGAGCGCCGCCTGCCGCTGTTCCCGCTGCCGTTCCGGCCAGAAAGCCGATTTGTTTGTAGTCAAAACCTGCCAGCATGCCAATCAGGGAAGTCATGGCCGTATCCGTCAGCTTGTCCACGCCTTCCTTGCCGGTAATAATACCCTTTTTCACTTTTAAAACCGTCTTGGCTTCTTCCACCGCATTGATGGCAATCATGGTGAGCTGCCGGGGCGCCGCCTGGTTCATGATGGATACCCGGCCACTGTCCGCAGCCAGCACCAGTCCCACCGCCACAGCGGTTTTAATGCCGCTGTCCCGGTCCTGTTCCAAATCGTCACGCATGAGGCGGGCTTCCCTGTCGCTCAGCGCCTGGCCTTTCCAGTTTTTGCCCGCAATGGTAAAACCGTTGTTGCGGCCGTTACTGGTCACTTTCGGCGCGTCGCCGGTCAGTTCAACTGCTTTGGTAATATATTTCTTTAACTGTCCGTCCATCCAGTTCTTCTTGCTTTCACCGTTTTTCACGGCCTCAGCCAGCGAACGGTTCTGTTCTTCCGTTTCCCGGATAGCGTCCTGGATTTCCAGGGAAATTTCCGTCACACGGCTCTTGGAAGCGTTCTCCATTTTTTCCTGCAGAACCTTTTCTGACCAGGCTTCCACGGACAGAGCCGCATCCTTTTCCGCAAAGCTCACCAATGCATCGGAAACCGCTTTCTGGATTCGGTCAGCATCCTGGGGCGTCAGTACATCCTCCAGGGAACTCATAGTCTTTCTTTCCGGCAAAGAACCCAGATTCAGTGAACCCTGCTTGTTTTCACCTGTATTCGTATTATCAGCAGAGGTTTCTCCCTCGGCAAAGGCGATGCCGCAGAACAGGCAGAACGAAAGAATCAACGCAAATAACTTTTTCATCAGCGTCCTCCTTTCTGTCAAATGAACTGAACTTATTATGAACTGTACTTATTATATCATATTTTAAAAACATTTAGCATTATTTCTGTTTTTCCGCCTGCATAGTAAAATAAAAATATGTTTTTTACATGGCAGAATGATTCCATGAAGCTAACATGAAAAAGTTTTTATATCGCAAAACATTTTCGAATGAAAAAACCTGCAGCCGGTCAAAGTTGCCTTTGCCTTCTGCAGGTTCTGTTTTCAGTCGTCTCTGTCAACTTTATATCTCCGTTCCAGTTCTTTGTAATGGTCCAGACCTACAAAGTGATTGAAACGGCCAAACTCTACCATATTGGCAGCTGTCGCTTCGGTCGTGCCATTTTGCTGCAGGCCGCTGAACAAATCGTACAGCGCTTTTGAAACCGTATACACCGCGCTGCAAGCCCAGAACACAACGGAATAGCCCATCTGCTCCAGTTCTTTGGCCGGGATGATCGGCGTTTTGCCGCCTTCGATCATGTTGGCGTCCAGATACGCGCCTGAGCCTTTCAGTTCTTTCGCAAACCGTTCGATTTCTTCCCTGGTACAGAGGCCGTCGGCAAACAGCATTTCCGCCCCGGCGTCCGCATACCGTTTGCAGCGTTCAATAGCATCCTCAATGCCATACACCGCCCGGCTGTCCGTACGCGCCATAATCATAGTCTCTTTATCTACCCGGGCCTCCACTGCGGCGCGTATCTTCTGCACATGCTCGTCCGCCGTGATCACCTGTTTCCCGTCCATGTGTCCGCAGCGTTTCGGCCAGACCTGGTCTTCAAAAAAGATGCAGGCAGCTCCTGCTTTTTCAAATTCAGATTCCGTGCGGATCACATTTAGCGCGTTGCCATAACCGTTGTCACCGTCCGCAATGACGGGGATATCCGTGGCGTCACAGATTTCTTTTAAGGCTGTTGCCATTTCCGACATGGACAGAAGCCCTACGTCCGGTTGGGCCAGATGAACAGCTGTCACACTGTATCCTCCCATGGCCAGGCATCGGATCCCCGCCATCTGGGCAATTTTAGCCGTCAGCGCATCGCCCACCCCCGGTACGCAGAGTATGTTGCCGGCTGAAAGCATTGCACGAAAATCTTTCCTTTTTTGTGTAGCCGTTTTCATAAGAGCCCCTCCTGTTCGCGCATATTAAAAAAGCGTCTCCCGGGCGAGAGACGCGGAATATCTGGCGGAGCGGGTGGGATTCGAACCCACGTGCCGCGGACGGCTAACGGATTTCGAGTCCGCCTCGTTATGACCACTTCGATACCGCTCCAAAAATGCTCGCTATATATTTTACCACAATAATGCAAATCTTGCACGCACTTTATTTCTCTTCTGCCCTGCAGGAAGCAAAAAACTTCTTCACCACCGCGGCGCATTTGTCTTCCAGGATCCCGCCGATGACCTGAGGCTGATGGTTCAGCAACGGATGGGACAGCACGTTAAATAACGATTCAACGGCTCCCGCCCGGTTGTCCCTGCAGCCAAAGATCACCGTGTCCACGCGGCTGTTATAAATGGCGCCGGCGCACATGGGACAGGGTTCCACCGTAACATAGAGGGTGCAGCCGGACAGCCGCCAGTTCCGCAGCTTTTCGCAGGCTTCCCGTATGGCTATGACTTCCGCATGGGCTGTCGCATCCAGCCATTGCTCCCGCATATTATGGGCTTTGGCTATTACCTGACCACCTTTTACAATCACCGCCCCGATGGGGACCTCTCCCTGCCCTGCCGCTTTTTCTGCTTCCTTCAGGGCCAGTTCCA
>JAFSOW010000127.1 GCA_017443165.1 Acidaminococcaceae bacterium
GCAAACACTTCCGTGATGCCCAGGCTCTTCAGCGCCCAGATGTTGGCGCGGTAGTTGATCATATGGGGCGCCACAGAATGGTCCACCCCGTGCCGGGACAGGAACGCCACCAGGTTTCCGCTCATCTCGCCGATGTTGCACAGTGCTTTGCCATAAGGCGTTTCAATAATTTTTGTTTCAAATCCCTTCAGGGTATCGGGATTTTCGATACCGGTTCCGCCGACAATACCGATTTTGCGCATGTTGTTACCACCTTTCTGTCCTGTTACAATTTTTTATATTGCTTATGCCGGTGCGTGCTTCCGGACAAATATCCATTAAAAACTATCCGGGGAACCAGTCCCCCATCAACTTCCGTTTTGAACTTTTTACAAATTGCGATTTTATCCTTCGCGGGAATTGTCGCCCATCCTTCTTTATAAGCCTGGCCAACTGTAAACGTTGTTCCCGCTGGCAATGCGCTGACACGCGACAGTAAAAGTTTGTAATAATCCATAACTGATCATCGCCTTCCTTCAACCAGTGGAATCAGGTCTTCCAAATCCGTTAACCAGTAATCCGGCGTTACCAGGGATTTGAATCGTTTTGTGTCAACCTGGGTGTATTTTACAGCGGCCGTTAGACATCCTGCTGCTTTACCGCTCATGATGTCGAACGGCGCGTCGCCGACGCAAAGAGTTTCCTCCGGCTGCGTCCCTAATCTTTCCAGCGCCATCCGGGTCGGCTCGGCATCCGGCTTGGGGTGTTTTACGATATCCGAACCGATTACCGTGACAAAAAAACTGTCAATGCCAAGGCAGCGGGCCCCCCGCAGGCAGGTAGCGGTGGTTTTGCTGGTAACAACAGCCATGGGGATTTGCAACTGCTGCAGCTGTTCCAGCGTTTCTTTAACTTTGGGGAAGGACTGGATCAGTTCGTCATGATGCAGTTCCTGATACGCCCGGTACTCGTCGCAGATCCTGCTTCCCGTATCTTCACCGAAAACTCTGGTCAGACAAACTGTCAACGGCAGGCCGAAAGTTTCGATAAACGGGGCACGGTCTGCTTTCTTTCCCAAAACTTTTTCCGTGCTGTAATCATAACAGGCAAAAATCACCGGCAGTGTGTTGGCCAGCGTGCCGTCAAAATCAAAAACAATTCCCTGGATCATAAGTATTTTTCCGTTAATAAATAAAAACTTTTATTCATATTATTCCACAATTATCATACCACAAATCACGTCGTTGTTCTACTGATAAACACTCAGGTTTTGTAAAATAAAAAAACGCAAAGGGAACGAATCAATCAGACCCTTTGCGATGGAATCGTTTGCTTATACAACATATTTCTTTACGTACCTGCTGGTGTAAAGATGAAGCAGAGCATGATACTTTAATTTAAACGTCACTACGTCCCCCACTTGATATTCGTCCGAACCGTGCAGGCTGATAATCGTATGATCGCTGCTGGCGCCGATGATTTCGATGTTTTCATCTAACGGAACCAGGTATTCGTACTCCACATCCTGTGTGCCGAAGGCAAGCAATGCCCGTTTCATCGTTCCTTCGTTTTTATATTCCACATGTTGCCCGAATGCGTTGCCGCCAATGGTTCCAATGGGCTGTGACGGTTTTTCTTTGATTTCGATGATCTGCGCTTTAAACAGAAACGCGTCATCGTGCAGATAAGCCAGCCTCCGGTTGTCCACCGAATCAAAGCCCAACAGCCATGCTTCGCCGAAACGTCCGTGGTTCACCTGCAGGGGCATGGTTTTGTTTTCGATCATTTCCATGGCCGCAGTACTCATGCCGGAAATGTACGGCAGCTTTACAGAAAATCTTTGCTCTATATGAGTCGCCACATCTATGAGCCCCTGCATGTTGGCAGCGTCGGTAATCACGCCGCCGAAACAGCCCAGGTTCGTACCCACGCCCAGCAGCTGCAGGTTTGACGACTGTAAAACTATTGCCGCTGCTTCATCAATCTCCTCAAGATTTCTATAAAAGATACCTTCCCGCAAATCCCCCATGTCGATAGCCAGCATGATGCCGTGAGTTTTATTCTGTTTCCCGGCTTCTTCCTGTAAAAGCAAAATCGTTTTGCATTCCGATTCAAAGCTTACTTCCGACGAACAAACAACTTCTTTAATTTCACAGGGCTGGGACAACCGGATCAAAAGCCTTGTTTTCTGCGTCTGAAGCTTCGCCAGATCCTCAATGCGGGAAGATGCCAGCCAGTCACATCCGCTTTCTTCCAGAATCTGCATAACCGCTTCATCCGCGCTGAACCCCTTCACCACCGCGCACATGGTTTTATTCTCTGCGTGCAGCATCCGGGCCACGGTTTCTATATTCTGCAATAATTTTTTCCTGTTACATTCCACACATGGGTACATGAATTCACCTTAGCCTGATTAGTATATTATTAAAAATTATAACATAACTCGCGTAAAAACAAAAACCGGGCAGAAAACACTGCCCGGTAAAAATGAATTTGCAGACAATCAAAAATCCGTCCCCAGATGGATTTCAGAAATCAAATCATTTTTGTCTACATAAAATGTTAACGAAGTCACGCCATTGTTAAAACTGTAAATATAACCGATTCTTCCGTCATAGTCTGTAAATTTTTCTCCGGGTCCATACTTTTTAACTACTGCCTTATATGGCATTTCCACCGAAAAACCGGACGGCGTGGTTATATTTTTATCTTTTACCGAATAGCCGACAATTTTTAAATTCTCTTCCGGCGATGTATCTTTCGCATAGGTTCTGGCGAATACTTTGAACAAAGGACCATAATCGTAGGTTACGACGCGCACGCCATCGCCTTTAAATTCGTCTTTGCCGACAGGTTCACCGTAGACGGTTTTGACCTGAGCCAGGGTTGTTTTGGGTCCGACGCCCCGCAGGTATAATTCAGATTCGGGCATAGTATGGGCAAAACAGCTGGCGGAAAACAGTATGGTAACCATGGTGAGTAATAATAAAAGAATCCGTTTCATAATTCGAAATCATCTCCTCAAAGTGAAAGGTGAAAAGAGCGGTCAAATAATTTCCCTGACTTTTAATCGTAATGATTATTTTGTTCCGCATTTCTCATGGGTAACCCACTTCTTGCCGTTTTCATCATGGCGCACATAGGTTTTGTCAAAGGGTTGCAGAACCTTCTTCTCAACAATCGGTTTCTTGTAAGAAGCAGGGTCGAGACGTTTGGTATAGGTACTTGTGGCTTCGATGACACAGTTACCCTTGCAGCCGCCTACCAACACACTAATATCATAATTTTCCGATCCTTTGACTTCCCTGCCATCATCCAGCTTGAACGTAGGTCTGTCATCGCTGGACAGGGTCCGGTGGAAACCGGCTAACACTTCGCCGTAATCAAGCAAAGCATTCTTGCCTTCCTTGCCCTTGCCCGGATAGTCTTTGTAACTGTAGCCGGTGCTGCCCCATTTCAGGTGGGGATAAGCGTCTTTGGACATTTTGTCATACTTAGCAACATGCGGGAGTTTCATTACTTCCTGTGCGTGTTTTACTGCCGGATCTACTTTTTTCTCCGGAGCCTTTTGTTTCTCGTCCTTTTTGACGTTTGCGGTCTGCTTGTTTTCAGGCTTCGGCGCCGGTTTCTTTTCCTCGCCGCCACAACCGGCTAAGCCACATGCTACGAAAGCAGCTAACGCTAACGCTAACATTTTCTTTTTCATCATAAACAGGCCTCCTCACATAAATGTTTATATTGGAAAAAATTACAGCTGACTTGTTATCTGTTCAGGCAATGTGTTTAAGCAATCAGCATATCCTTAATTCTGCGCATGGGTACAAATATTATACGGGTACCCGGATTCACCTTACTTTACAATTAAATCTCCGGCCTCTACAGGCAGATTCTTATTGGTGAATGCAAACTGGAAGGGATATCCCTCCTGTGCCGTGCCGTCATACTGCCATCGGAAAAAGAAACTGCGATCGTTATCTTTCCGTCCAATGCTATTTATATCTTCGTACGTGATGGGAGACGGA
>JAFSOW010000128.1 GCA_017443165.1 Acidaminococcaceae bacterium
CCGGGAAATGCGCCCGGTCGCTGAATCTATGTAAAACCACCCGTTGCCGGATGGATGTTACCCAATAAAAAAGCCCTGCTCGTGTGAGAGTGATCACTGCCGCTGCCGTTTCATCCTCTTCCTTCACCTTCAGATCCGTGCGGGTAACCCAGTGTCCGGCTGCGTTACCGCGCACGTTAATTCGGAAGGTTTGAGAATGGCAAATCATTATATGACGGTTGTCCAGGCCGTTATATAAACTAAATAAAAAACGCCTTTTCGTTATCGAAAAGACGGTTTGAAGGCAGCTGCCCACCGGTTAACGGCTTTGCAGTCATCTCCTCCCCGTCGCTCGCGGGTCAAGAAATGGGAGTTTATACAGGCAGTTCTTCTGACTTGGGTTCATCGCTCGCTTCGCCTTCCCAAAACCTTTTGTTTCAGTGACATCTTTGAAGTTCGCTCCCCCTTACAGCGGCGGGACCGCGCCGGATTTGCACCGGACTTCTCTGTTGGGCCCTTGCGGGCACCTGTATTATTCATTGTATTAAGTTTTAAAACACTCTTCACCGGAAACGGTCGGATTTGAGTTGCATGACCGGTTTTCCTGTCCACTAATATAATAATTATTATTATTAAGAATGTCAAGTTATTTGTTATTTTTTATTATAAGATTTTAAATTTTACTTGCTAATAAAACTCAATATTGATAGCAGGTTTTTTAAATATAACTTGTGCGGCAAATAGTTACGTAGCCGTTTTGCTTTCCTTTTTTACTTTATGGTATTGTCGAAATGCAGGCTTTCTGATAGAATTATCTTATGAATATAAATCAGTAATTAATTTGATTTACGATATATTTTGTATTAAGTAAGTATATTGTTTTTTATTTTTCACTCTCACAATCCAACGGAAAAGGAGCCTGTCTTATGAAAAGAAACCTGAGAGTTGTTTGCGCCTTGTCACTTACCGGCTTATTGCTGTTCTCACTCGGCGGTTGCGGCGGCGATAAAAAAGAAACCGCCAGGCCTGAAACAAAGAAGCTGACGATTTACTGGGGTGCATTAGAGGATTTCATGGCGGCGGACGTAGCCGCCTTTGAAAAAGAGACCGGAATCAAAGTGACCGCGGTGCGTATGTCGTCCGGGGAAACCCTGCAGCGGCTGAAAGCGGAAAAAGAAGCGCCGAAGGCTTCCGTCTGGTTCGGCGGACCGGCAGACGGCCAGATCCAGGCCAAAGCGGACGGGCTGCTGGAAAAATACGTTTCTCCCAACGCAGCCAAAATTCCTGACCGATTCAGGGACCGGGACGGATTCTGGACCGGGGTCTATGTAGGTTATCTGGGCTTTGCATCAAACAGCAAACTGTTAAAGGAAAAGAATCTGGAACCGCCTAAGAGCTGGAACGACCTGCTGAAGCCCGAATACCAGGGACAGATCGTCATGCCCAACCCCAAATCTTCAGGCACCGGCTATACGCTGCTGGCTTCCATGTTCCAGCTCCGTGGCGAAGAAGACGCGCTGGAATATATGGCGAAACTGGACAAACAGATGAAGAACTATCAGAAGTCCGGTTCCGCCCCTGCCAAAATGGCAGGCCAGGGCGAATGCCTGATCGGCATCTCTTTCCTGCACGATGCCATCAAATTCCGGGAAGGCGGCATGAAAGACCTGGTCCTGACCCATCCATCGGAAGGCACGGGGTATGAAGTGGGCGCCGTGTCGCTGATCAAGGGCGGTCCCGATCAGGAGGCAGCCAAGCGGTTCATCGACTGGTGCCTGACAGCCAAGGCCCAGGAAATAGGTCAGACTGTAGGTTCCTACCAGTTCCTCACCCATCCCGATGCCAAACCGCCTAAACAGGCAGACGAACTGAAAGGCACAAGGCTGATCAAATACAACTTCCTGTGGGCAGGCAGACATCGCGACGAAGTAGTGAACAAGTGGGAAAAAGCGACCGGCAAATAAAAAACAATTACTGTTATTATTATAATTTGAATTATCAGTCACAAGAAACCGGAGGTACCATCTTATGGAAGTAAACCGTGACGTTACCCGGAAAGATATTTTATATGGCGTGCTGAAACGCATGGACGAAGTTATCGACAGCATCAGCAATACCGTCAGCACCAAAGACTTTCTGGTACGGGACATCATATATGACCTGGACCGGCTGGAAGAAGCCAAGCTTGCCCTTGTGGCCGTACTGGAAGATATGAACCGCGATGAGCAATGAGTAAATATTATCAATAAATAACTTTAATCTGTTGACAACTTTATTGTAAATAATTATAATTATAGTAGTAAAAGATAGGTGGCCAAGAGCCATCTGCCAAAACAAAACCCCTAATCCTTCTTCTTCACCTTTTATCACCAAACAGCAAAACGAAAAGCCCGCATTGGACCATGCGGGCTTTTCGTTTTATCTGGTTCATTTAATTGTTCAGTTTCAATGAGGCATGCCTCCGGTCCGGCCTTCAGCTGCATTCTGCAGAGCATCCCAGCTTTCCAGGGCACGCTCCACAAAAATCTTACGGATTGCCGGATTCTCGCCCATGCCGTGAATGTAGGGCGTAACGGTAAAGCCTTCTTTTTGCAGAATCACTTTGTGGGAATCGTCTTCGTCCCCCGCCATGTCGTTATTGGCGTGATCCCCTGCCACCATCATCATGGGCATCAGGGTCACGTGCTTCACGCCTTCCTCTTTCAGTACGGGAATGACGTGTTCCAGTACTGGCATGCCTTCCACGCTGTACACATGGATGTTGCCCCGCCCCAGTTTATTCAGGCGGTCCTGGATAACGGCATAAAACGCGTTGGAAGGATGGGGCGTACCGTGAGTCATGACCAGCAACGCCTCGTCACCGGCCAGATCAGGGAACTGTGTGGCAAAGGCTTCCACCGTTTCAGCCACATCATCCCGCTGGTCCTCCTGCCCCTGCCAGAATAAAAGGGGCAGCCCCATGGTCATCTTCTTGAACTGATTACGATAGTTTCTGTAAATGCCGCACTTATAGTCATACTCCATGCCGGGAATAATATCCAGGGACGCCAGAGCAATGCGGGTATAGCCTTCCGCTTTCAACTGTTCCAGCGCTTCCTCCGGCGTGGGAACGACAACACCTTCCTTTGCTTTGATGCGGTCAATTATAATGTGGGATGTATAAGCCACCACAACTTTGACATCAGGTAACGCATTCCGGATCTCCGCTACCGTAGCATTAATGGTCTTATCTCTCGTCTCTTTCATTGTAGTGCCGAAGGACATCACCACCATAGCGTCCTTGTCGGGCAGGTCCTGCATCGCTTTATTATTAAAGACCCTTACCCCGATTTCCGATGCTTCCAACAACGCCGGTGTTGGTTTTTTCACCTCGTCACTGAGTTTATAACCTGCGTGCCCCGGTACGGCAAATGCCATACCGCAAGCGGATAATAATATGTCAGCAAGTATTTTTCGAAACTTTTTCATAACGGATGACCTCTTTCTCTGCCTGACGGAAAAAACTTAAGGTTCATGTTCGCGGTAACATACACTGCGGAAGCAGGCTGCATCCCAACAGTTATGATAATTATAAGTTATAACATATAAAAATGCAATACTAATAGCATTAATTCTTATTAAAATAAGATTGGGAAATATGGAAAAAGAAAAGAATCATGTCTTTTTAATTGCGTCATCATAATAATTGAATTATAATGGTATCAGACAGTTACAAGTCTGGAAAAAATTTATTATTAGAATTAAGGAGGAATCAACACATGAACGAAGCAAAAGCAATGGAAGAGATGAAACGGCTGAAAGGCACCCAGACAGAAAAAAACCTGGCAGCAGCCTTTGCAGGCGAATCCCAGGCCCACGTAAAATACACATTGTTTGCCCGCCAGGCAGAAAAGGACAGCAAAATGAGCCGTCAGATCGCGGATATCCTGGATGAAACTGCCGCCCAGGAACGGGCTCATGCCAAAATCTGGTTCTGGCTGCTGGGGGATTTCTCCAAACCCACTGCCGAACATCTGAAAATGGCTGCGGACGGGGAAAACGAAGAATGGACCTCCATGTATCCGGAATTCGCCAAAACCGCCAAAGAAGAAGGCTTTGATGAAATCGCTTTCCTGTTTGAACGGGTAGCGGAAATTGAAAAACGGCACGAAAAACAGTACCGGCTGTTGCTGGCCAACATAGAAAATGAGAAACTGTTCAAACGGGATGAGAAAAAACTGTGGATGTGCGCTAACTGCGGATATGTAGCTGAATCGGTAGAAGCGCCGGAAGAATGCCCGGTATGTGCTCATCCGAAATCTTTCTTCGCGATCAAGGCTGAGAATTATTAAGTATACTTTTTTTTTTTCAGATCCGGACGGCACATAACCGTCCGGATAATTTTTAACCGGTTTGCCTGAACAGGAGCAGTACGCTGTTTTGCTTTAAATGTCAGTATACAGCCGGCTTCGCTCTTTTTTACTATTATTGTATCGCTGCCGGTTTCCAGTCTTTGATTTCCCAGTAATAATCACAGGGATAAATATCAGCATTGGCAATCTCCGCTTTGGAAACAATATTGGTCCGGGGATAACCGTAAACAATCAGCGGAAGTTCTTCCAAAGCTATTTTTTCCATCCCGATAATCAGCTCACGGCGTTTGGCCGGATCGAATTCCACTGCCAATTTATCGGACAGTCCGTCATACCCGGCGTTGCTGAATCCGCCTCCGTTCTGTGGATTGCTGTTGTTTTCGTTGGTCTTTACGTACATGTTCATAAAAACTTCAGGATCGCCCTGAACAGTTAGTATATTAGAGATGCACAAATCACCGGAACCCTCCCTGCCAATTTTATCAATCTCGGTGTAATCCACATTCTTCAGGTTGATTTTGATACCCACCCTCCTGGCATCAGAGCAGGTTGTTTCCGCAAACAGAGGCAGTTCCGCCCTGTTGCTGTAAAAATAGTAATCCAGTTCCAGATTTTTGCCGTTTTTGTCAACAAATCCATCGCCGTTGGTATCTTTCCAACCTGCGTCAGCCAGCAGCTTCCTGGCTCTTCCCACATTATACTGGTTCTTATCCGATTTAATCAGTTCGTTGAATCCATAGTGAACAGATGGCGGCAGCATCGGCCCGCCGGAGGAAAAAGTGTCTTTCAGAAGAACCTTGCAATAAGCCTGGCGGTCTAATGCGGATGCCAGGGCTTCGCGAACCCGTTTGTCAGACAGCGGTCTTCCTTCCTTAACGGTCAGGCGGGCTAAAACGCTGCGCACGGAAGCAATTTCACTGATGCGGAATTTCTTTGCGTCTTTAAACAGGGCTAAGTTGCCGGAAGATATGTCCGCAGCCGCATCGATTTCGCCCTTCTTCAGCGCCATAGCACGGGTATTAGGATCCTTAATAGCAAAAATATCGAGTTTCTTGTAAAAAGCCCTGCCGTTCCAGTATTTTTCGTTCCGCTCCAATATACATTTATCTTTAGTGAAGTTTTTTACCACATAAGGACCGGTGCCGACGGGTCCCATCTTTTCGTAATCCCGGTCTGTTACAGAAGCATCAACAATCA
>JAFSOW010000129.1 GCA_017443165.1 Acidaminococcaceae bacterium
ATCATGATGCAGAAGATCATGGAAGATGTCTTCACCGTACCCAGCAGGATGTTTGGCAAATGCTTCAGCGTCAGAGTCTTGTAAATGCAGAACGTAATAAAAAGGGAATACACGGTGCCCACAGCTGCCGCTTCCGTCGGTGTGAACGCGCCGGTATAGATGCCTCCCACGACAATGACCGGCAGCATCAGGCCCCAGATGGAGCTTTTCAGCGCATCCATCCGTTCTGCCCAGGACGCTTTCGGTTCCAGTGGCAGATTACGGGATTTGTAAACCACCACACCGATAAAGAAAATCGTCAGCATGAAACCGGGAATTACACCGGACATGAACAGCTGGCCGATAGACTCGCCGGTGATGGCACCGTAGAGGATCATGGGAATGGAAGGCGGTATCAGGATGCCCAGGGTACCACCGGCCGCAACCGCGCCCAGTACCACGGTCCTCTCATAATTCCGTTTCAGCATTTCCGGAATGGCAATAGCGCCGATGGTAACCGCACAAGCCGCGGAAGAACCGGTGATAGCCGCAAAGATGCCGCAGGCCACGATGGTCGCCGCGCCTAAGCCGCCGGGCAGATGCCGAAGCCATTTATTCCCAAGTTCAAACAGGTCATTGCCTACTTTACCTTCCAGCAGAATCTGACTCATCAGAACGTACAGCGGCACAGCGCAGAGTACAAAATCATCCAGAGATTTATAAGCCAGCAGCGGAATCTGATTCAGTGTGCCATCTCCTCCCATGAAGAGAAGCATTCCCACCAGACCGCCCGTTCCCAGCGCAAAACCTACCGTCAGACCGGTAGCCAAAAGTACCAGCAGCATAACGGTGAACAAAATTATCATTTTGCCACCTCCCCTGCCGCCACAGCCGGATCATAATCCGGGTCTCTCAGTTTCACAAGGTTTTCCAGGAACGTCCGGATAAAATGCAGGAACATCAGGCCGAAGCCAATGGGCAGTGAGGACTGCGGAATCCACAACGGGGTACGCAGCGTGGTAGGCGCGATCATGCCGTGTTCCATGGACATGGCCACCATACCGATGGCATAAACCGTTACGACACCGCAGAAAACCATACCAATGAAAGAGGTAATTACGCTCAGTATCTCATTGGTGCGCCTGCTTAAATGGGACAGCAGAATGTCCACCTTTATATGTTTGTTGGCCACAAAGGTCACTGCCATGCCAAAAAAACCGGCAATGGTCACACAGTAAGTAGAAATCTCCACTACCCACTCTGTAGGGCTGTTGAACATTCCCCTCATAATAACTTCATATACGACAGAAAACGCAGGAATGAACAGCAGAAGGCCGGCTATGATGCCTACCACCCGGGTCAGTCCCATTAAGAATTTCCTGTAAACTGCTAAAAAACTTTTCACGACAGTCTCCTACAACAGTTATTTCGTGCACATTTCCAGGATCTTTTTGCCCTGTTCGCCGGCATGTTTGGTGAAAATATCCCACACCGGTTTGGTAGCTTTCTGCCAGTCTTTGATTTCGTTTTCAGGCACTACATAAACTTCCATGCCCTTTGCCTTCAGATCTTCGATGCCTTTCAGGTCTTCTGCCTTGGCGTTCTTGCGCAGGTCGTCGCGAACTTCTTTGGCTGCTTCCATAAATGCTTTCTGCTGTGCTTCGCTCATCTTGGCATAAGACTTATCATTCATGGCTACGATGAATTCCGGAGACGCATGGTTGGTAATGGTCAGATACTTGGTAACTTCATACATCTTGCGGTCGCGCATGGCGGGAGCGCCGGAGGACTGTCCGTCGATGGTGCCGCGCTGCAGGGCCATGTAAACTTCGCCGGCGCCCATGGTTACCGGGGAAGCGCCCAGGGCCTTAATGGTCTCGGAGGCCAGCTCGCTGTAGCCGCGGATCTTCAGGCCTTTAAAATCTTCCGGTTTTTTGATGGGTCTCTTGTTGTTGGCATACTGAACGAAACCGTAGTCGGCCCAGTAAACAACCTTAACGTGTTTTTTGGCCATTTCATCTTCCAGCACCTTGCCCATGCCGCCGTCGATGGCAGTATCTACTTTTTCATAGCCCGGGAACACAAACGGAACGTCAAACACTTCCATGGCCGGAATGATGGTAGCCCAACGGCCTACCGTATTCAGACCCATATCCACGCCGCCGGTCATGATGGCGTCGTTCATGGTCTTGTCGTTGTACAGCTGGCCTGCCGGGAAGGAAGTAATTACAACCTCACCCTTTGTTTTGTCTTTAACTTTAGCGATAAAGCTTTCCACGCTTTTAGCCACCGGGTGGTTGGCCGGCAGCGCATAAGCCAGTTTATACTCTACTTTTTTACCTGCGCCAGCTGCCGGAGCCGCCGGTTTTTTATCGCCGCCGCCACCGCAGCCTGCCATACAGATTGCCGCCATTGCCATCGTTGCAACTGCCGCCGCTTTAAACCATTTTACAGATTTCATAATTTTTCCTCCACTCCTCATTTGAATAAAATTAAAATAAAAAGCCCCTGTCGGAAAATTCCGGCAGGGGCGTTATTAACGCGGTACCACCCTACATTATACTCCTGGCCTGTAACGCCGCCGCAGCGCTTTATCCTAAAGCCTTAACCGTTCAGATAAAGAGTTCCCAGGCGAGAGGTTTTAACGCTTCCACCGGCTTGCACCAGCCGCCGGTTCTCTGCAGTCCGCAATTAAAACCATTCCTGTTCATAACTTCTTTTTGAAATTAAGTCAAGTATAGCAAGGCAGTTTTTAAATGTCAATCACTTTTTTCACATTTTGTTTACATTTAATGTGCAAAACATCAATACTTTGCAAAGAAGGATCAAATGTTCCCCAGCATATCGTCCATATACCGGCGGACTTTTTCCAGCTTCTTCCGCAGCTGATCCGCTTTGGCGCTGTCCCGCAGGGCAATCTGCTCAATCTTGTTACGGTACTGCATATAATTTCGTTCCACGGCGGAAATCGAATCCTGCAGTTCCGCCACTTCCGGAGTCGTCTCAACCTCAGGCGCCGCTTCGATCACATAATCCGTGCCGTCTATGACAATGCTGTCTCCGAACTTGGGAATATAGGTTGCCGTCCCCATCTGCATCTGAAGGGCCTTGGACAATTCCGCGGCCGCGTCAAATTCACCGTGGGTCACGAAGAAAATTTTTGGTTTTTGCGGCATTTTTTTGTACCAGTCTATGAGCTGATCTTTATCCGCGTGGGCAGAGAAGCCCGTCATGTTGACGATCTGCGCGGCTACATGGATGGTCTCGCCCATAATCTTTACCTTTTTTACTCCGTCAATCAGATTCCGGCCCATGGTTCCTTCCGCCTGGTAGCCGGCAAAGACCACCGAACATTCCGGACGCCACAGATTATGCTTCAGATGGTGCAGAATACGGCCCGCGTCCGCCATGCCACTGGCAGACAAAATAATCTTCGGACCTTCCATGCCATTGATCATGCGCGATTCTTCCGCCGTCGGCGTAAAATGCACATTCTTCATGGCAAACAGACGGTCTCCCTGAAATTCCACCAGCGCCCGGGTCTCCGCATCATACTCTTCTTTATTGGCCAGCGTGATCCCCGTTGCCTTTGTGGCCAGCGGGCTGTCAACATAAATCGGCACATCCGGTATTTTTCCTTCCTGCGTCAGCTTCTGGAAATAATACAGCAGGACCTGGGTACGCCCCACAGCAAAGGCAGGAATAACCACATTGCCTCCCCGTTCTACGGTTTCATTGATAATTTTAGCCAGTTCCGCTTCTTTATCATACTCTTTATGCTTCCGGTTCCCGTACGTGGATTCCGTTACAATAAAGTCTGCGCCTTCCAGGATAGAAGGATCTTCTACAATAGGCTGTTTCGGCTGTCCCACGTCGCCGGAAAAAATCATGGCAGTCTTTTTTCCGTTTTCCTCAATTTCCAGACGTACCACCGCGCTGCCCAGAATATGACCCGCGACCCGGAGCTTTGCCGTTACACCCGGAATCACTTCAAACGGTTCCTCGAAATTATGAACGTAAAAAGACTGCAGCGCCGTATAGGCATCGTCTACCGTAAACAGCGGAAGCACCTGGGATTTTCCTGCCCGCAGACCTTTACGGTTGGCATATTCCGCATCGGATTCCTGGATATGGGCACTGTCAGGTAACAGGATTGTACACAGCTGCTGCGTGGATTTTGTGCAGTGAACACGGCCTTTAAAGCCCTCTTTTACAAGACGGGGAATCAGACCGCTGTGATCCACATGAGCGTGTGTCAGGACCATAGCGTCAATTTCTCCGGGATTGAAAGCAAAGGGTTTTTCATTAAAGTCTTTGACAGATTTGGATCCCTGGAACATACCGCAGTCCACCAGCATCTTCTTTCCGTTTACTTCCAGCAAATAACAGGATCCTGTTACAGTCCGGGCCGCGCCTAAAAAAGTCAGCTTCATAAAAACAACCTCCTGAACAGCATACAGCGAATATAAAAATAGGATTTCCCATCAACTGTCCGGCGACAAACTGGACAACTTGTCCGAATGATTTGGTAACAATAAAATGATGATTAATGAGGTTCCATAGACTTCGTCAATTATGATATTCTCTGTCGAAAACATTTTTCCTGCAAAAAAGCTTTTAATAATTCCGGTCATTCCGGAAAAAAACCGTGAACTGTTTCCACCAGTCTGACTCACAACAGTAACTGCATTTTCCACAGTTTTCCATGCGCGTTTCCCCAAAATAGCGCAAAATATAGTTCCGCAGGCATCCATCATGATGACAGTAATCCCACATGGCCGCAAGGAGCTGCAACGCCCGTTCCGGTTTTTCCTGCTGTTGCGCAAGGGCCCTTCCGATTCGCAGGTCTTCACTGCTGAAGAACAGGGTACTGTGCGCACCCATCCCGTTACGGCCCGCCCTCCCCGCTTCCTGATAATATTCTTCCAGGCTCTGGGGCATATTGTAATTGATGACGAAAGCGATATCGGATTTATCAACACCCATGCCAAAGGCGCTCGTCGCTACAATAATCTGAATCTGACCATTTATAAACGCAGCCTGCGTCGCCGTCCGCTCCCCCACAGACAACCCGGCGTGATAGCGCGCAACATTATATCCATGCTGCCGCAACAACCGGAAACAGCGTTCCACATTCCGGTGGGTGGAACAATATATAATGCCGCTTTTTCCTTTTACCTTCTCCAATTCATCCAGCAACGCCCTGTCTTTATCAGCCGGGGACTTTTTTACAAAAAACAGATTGGAGCGGTCAAAGCTGCGGAGGATCACCGCCGGATCCGCAAGCCCCAGACTGTTGATGAGATCCTGCCGCACCCGGGGCGTAGCCGTGGCGGTAAAGGCTGCATATAAAGGACGCTTCGGCAACTGTTCCACGAACGTCCGTATCAGCAGGTAAGAAGGTCGGAAATCTTGTCCCCACTGGGAGACACAATGGGCTTCATCCACTACCACAAAAACCGGCGGATTCTTTAAGGCAAAGCGGATAAACCAGTCATTCTGCAGCCGTTCCGGAGAAAGGTAGAGCAGTTTATAAACACCGGTATGAGTATCATACATGACTTCATTGTAAGTATGCTTACTCATACCGCTGTTGATACAGACGGCCGGAATATTATTCTGCTGCAGATGGGCCACCTGGTCTTCCATCAGGGATATCAGCGGAGAAATGACATATGTCAGTCCCGCCTGCATCAGGGCGGGCACCTGGAAACATACGGATTTTCCCGCGCCGGTTGGCAAGATGGCCAGACAATCCCTGCCGCCGAGAATCGTATCCACCACTTCCCGCTGCCCGAGGCGGAAGCTGTCGTAGCCGAACCATGCTTTTAGTATTTTTTCCGGTTGCAAATAAGCACCCCCTGTAATAATCATAATTTAAAAATGAAAAAAGAGAATATAGTGACTGGTAAGGCGTAAGCAAAACATCGTGAGTGTTTGCGAAATTTCATGAGGTGAAATTTGCCGTCGTGGCGAGACTGTCTGAGGGCGAAGCCCGAGTTTCGAAGCCACAGGCAAATGAATCCATGAAATAGCAAACACGAACGGTTTTGCGTCGCCTTATCGGTTACTATATTACTTTTTATCTTCTTCGTTTATCAGGTTCTTTTCTTTGAACGGACACAGCTGCAAACATACGCACTCATCACACAACGGCTTGCGTGCTTTGCAGGTGAGACGCCCGTGCCAGATGAACCAGTGATGGGAATCCGCCCACTTGGTTTTGGGTATCAGCTTTTGAAGGTCCAGTTCCGTGGCTTCCGGTGTTTTTGCTGCCGACAGGCCCAGCCGGTGGGACGTGCGGAATACATGGGTGTCCACGGCAATGGCCGGAATCTTGTAAATAACACTGGCAATCACATCCGCTGTTTTCCGCCCTACGCCCGGTAGTTTCATCAGAGTCGGAATGTCTTGGGGAATCACGCCGCCGAATTCTTCCGTCAGCATATGGCACATACCAAGCAGATTTTTGGCTTTAGCCCGATACAAACCGCAGTCACGGATTTCCTCTTCCAGCTGTTCCTGGGTCAACGCTCCCATCTTCTCCGGGGTATTCAGCCGAGGAAAAATGCGGGCTGTAATTTTGTTGATCCGTTCGTCCGTACATTGGGCCGACATGATGACGGCGCACAGCAACTCAAAAGGAGAATTGTAATGCAGGGCCGTGCCGATACCGTTATACCGTTTTTCCAGCAATTCGATGATGGCCTGTTTATCTTTTTTTCGCATCGTATGTACCTCTTTGTAAAAAAAGCAGCCCCCAGTTCAGACTAAGAGCTGCTTCGTTTTATCAGTTCGTCAGACTGCGCACCGGAGCCGGAATACGGCCTCCCCGCGCAATAAAGGTGTCTGCCTTAAATTTGCTGACTGCCATGATGGGCGCATGTCCCAACAGCCCGCCGAATTCCACAGTTTCGCCCACGCCTTTCCCCGGAACAGGAATGACGCGCACCGCTGTGGTCTTGTTGTTAATCATGCCGATAGCGGATTCGTCCGCAATAATGGCCGCAATGGTTTCTGCCGTAGTATCTCCGGGAATGGCGATCATGTCCAGACCAACGGAGCAGACGCAGGTCATGGCTTCCAGTTTTTCCAGGCACAGGCTGCCGCGTTCTACCGCCGCAATCATGCCCGCGTCCTCGCTGACGGGAATAAAGGCGCCGGACAGGCCGCCCACATAACTGGACGCCATCAGCCCGCCCTTTTTCACCGCGTCGTTCAGCATGGCAAGGGTTGCCGTAGTAC
>JAFSOW010000130.1 GCA_017443165.1 Acidaminococcaceae bacterium
GCAGCGGCTTCTTCGTTTTCAAAATCAAAGTCATCGCTGAAATACATGGAAACCTTTTCCGGTATCTGGGCGCCGTAATCAATCTGGGTCTGGGCGGTTGCCACGACCTTCTTCAGCCATTCCAGCTTTGCACCGTCCTCATCACCGGTCATATAGCCGGCTTCTTTCATAAACGGCACAGCCAGTTCCCAGAACGCTTCGGCAGACATTTTGCGGATATGCTGTCCGTTGATCCAGTCCAGTTTCTTAAAATCAAATACGGCAGGATTTTTTGCCACGCGGTCCAGGGAAAATTCCTGAATCGCTTCTTCCATGGTAAAGATTTCCTTCTCCCCGGGAGGAGCCCAGCCCAGCAGCGCAAGGAAATTGTTCAGGCCGGCCGGAATATATCCCTTCCGGCGGTACGCATCCAGGGACGTGGCGCCATGCCGTTTGCTCATCTTCGTATGGTCTGTTCCCAAAATCAGGGAAACATGGCCGAATACCGGTTTTTCAAATCCCAACGCATCATACACCAGCAGCTGCCTGGGCGTATTGGATAAATGTTCCTCCGCGCGGATTACGTGGGTCACATGCATGAGGCTATCGTCAATTACAACCGCATAATTATAAGTAGGAATTCCGTCAGACTTGACAATTACAAAATCCCCGATGCCGTTGGAGTCAAATTCCACATCACCCCGGATCAGATCGTGGACAACGATCTTTTCATTGGGCGGCACACGCAGACGGACCGAAGGCTTGCGGCCTTCCGCTTCATATTTTGCAATCTGTTCCGGCGTCAGTTCCCTGCATTTTCCCATATAGCGGGGCATTTTTCCTTCTTTCAGAAGACTTTGCCGTTCTTCCTCCAGTTCTTCCGGCGTACAATAGCAGTAATACGCTTTTCCCTCCGCCAGCAACTGGTCAGTATATTTCTTATAGATGTCCAGACGTTCCATCTGGCGGTACGGGCCGTACGGGCCTCCCACATCAACGCCTTCATCCCAGTCCATGCCCAGCCAACGTAACGAATTCTTAATATTCTCCTCAGATTCCGGTGTAGAACGTTTCCGATCCGTATCTTCAATACGGAGCACCATCTTGCCGCCCAGTTTTCTGGCAAGCAGCCAGTTAAACAAAGCGCTCCGGGCGCCACCGATATGAAACGGCCCTGTAGGGCTTGGAGCAAAGCGTACCCGAATTTCCTGTGACATTGAAAATCCCTCCAAAAATGTTATTCAAACTCTTACTATAATAATATTAATTATAATCCTTATGCATACAGCCTGTCAGCTAACTATCCCTGCCGGCATGCATTACATCTTTACAACCACATGTGACTCAGTCTTTTACAATACTGGCCACCGCCTCGGCAGCAATGCCTTCGCCTCTTCCGGTAAAGCCGAGTTTTTCCGTAGTCGTCGCTTTTATATTCACTGCGTCTTCCGTAATGCCCAGATCGTTTGCAACCAGCTCCCGCATGGCTGCGATATACGGAGCTAATTTTGGCCGCTGCGCGATAATGGTCACATCCACATTATTGACCCGCCACCCGTCTTTCTGCAGCATTTCGACAACAACGCGCAGAAGACAACGGCTGTCAGCCCCTTCAAATCTGTCATCGGTATCAGGAAAATGTTTTCCGATGTCGCCCTTGCCAGCAGCTCCCAGCAAGGCGTCCATTAAAGCATGCAGCGCCACATCCGCATCGCTGTGCCCCAGCAGTCCTCTTTCATAAGGTACCCGGACCCCTGCCAGGATCAGGGCCCTGTTTTCCACAAGGGCATGTACATCAAAACCGGTTCCTACTCTCAACTGCATCTTTCAAATCTCCATTCACCCGTAAACGGCAGCAAACCATAGTAATAAATTATCGTTTCCCGCAATTATCCTTTAGCGGGATTATCTTCTATTATTATTCAGAATGACTCTGTTTTTCCAAAATTTTTTCAGCCAACAGCAAATCTTCCGGTGTCGTAACCTTAATGTTTTCATAAGAGCCTTCCGCGACAGCCACCGGATGACCCGACGCCTCCACCAGTGATGCGTCATCCGTCACCGCAACAGGATGCTCTTTTAAAAAATCATAACCTTTGCGCAACACATTTATCTCAAAAATCTGCGGGGTCTGGACAGCGCATAAAGAGGACCTGTCCGGTGTGGACACAACAATGCCCCGGGCATCCACGATTTTCACCGTGTCTTTCAAAGGTACGGCCGCAATGGCAGCCCCGCATTCTTTTGCCCTTGCGAAAGTGCGGGCAAAGACTTCTGTTCCCGCAAAAGGCCGGGCGCCATCGTGCACCGCCACGTAACCGCTTTCATCCGTGACCAGCGCCAGACCGTTGGCAACAGAATCCTGCCGTTCCCTGCCTCCGGCCGTAACTTGCCAGCTTAAACCCGGAAAACGGTCCCGGTATTCTTTCAGCATCAATTCTGTTTGCGTTATCTCCCAGGCTCTCGTCACAACAATTACACGCCGGACCATCCCGGTTTCCGCCAGCATCTTCATGCATAAGACCAGCAGAGGAATGTCCCGGATCGTGATAAACGCCTTATTTTTCCCAAAGCCCATGCGCTTTCCTGCGCCGGCAGCCGGGACAATCACGGTCAGCAAATCTTTCATGTTCCCTCCGCCCCGGCCAATATATCACGGACATCATGATTTTTAGGCACTTTGGCAAAAATCATACGGCCGGCTGATGTCTGCAGCACAGAGGTAACCGCTATACGGATCTTATTGCCGATATATTTGCGTCCTCCCTCTACAACAATCATCGTGCCATCCTGCAGATAGGCAATCGCCTGTCCGCTTTCTTTTCCTTCCCGGAGCAAATAGACCGTCATTTCTTCCCCGGGGATCACAACCGGCTTCACTGCATTAGCCAGATCGTTAATATTCAACACCCGGATTCCCTGGATAGATGC
>JAFSOW010000013.1 GCA_017443165.1 Acidaminococcaceae bacterium
TACCCAGATCGTTCAGGATTCCGTCCAGTGCAACAGCCTGTTCTTCCGTACGGGGAAACCCGTCTAAAATGAAACCTTTTGCACATTCCGGTTTAGACAAACCTTCCCGTACAATTCCGATTGTTACAACGTCCGGTACCAGTCCGCCGGCATCCATGTATTTTTTAGCTTCTTTTCCCAGCTCCGTGCCCTGCTTTACAGCAGCCCGGAACATATCACCGGTGGAGATATGGGGAATTTTATACGTTTCGACAAGCTTTTCAGCCTGAGTACCTTTTCCGGCACCAGGAGGTCCCATTAAAAGAATATACATCTGTTTATCCTCCTTTACTTCATAAAGCCCTGGTAATGACGTACCAAAGCCAGCGACTCAATCTGTTTCATTGTATCCAGTGCAACACCGACGACGATCAGCAGAGATGTGCCGCCGATGTAGATACCCTCGATACCGGTCAGGTACACGATGATGTGGGGCATCATGGCAATCAGGGCCAGGAATATGGCGCCTGACAGCGTAATACGCGTCATGACCATGTCCAGATAATCGGTAGTCGGTTTGCCGGGCCGCAGCCCCGGGATAAACCCGCCCATCTTCTTGATATTCTCACTCATGTTCTTGATATCCAGCGTAACCGCGGTGTAGAAGAACGTGAAGAATATAATCAGGATGATATACAATGCAGTTTGCAGCGGCGTGCCCCATGCAAAATACCCTGCAATTTTCTGAACCCAGGGTACTTTTACAAACTGTCCGATCGTAGCCGGAAGCATCAGAAGTGACGAAGCAAAGATAATGGGGATTACGCCTGCCTGGTTCACCTTCAAGGGAATGTAACTGCTGTGACCGCCATACATCTTACGGCCTACGATACGTTTCGAATACTGCACAGGGATCTTGCGGACGCCCTGTGAGATCGCAACTACGAAAACGACCATGGCCAGCGCGATAAGCAGGAACAATATCACGTTCAGAATGTTAATGGTACCTACATTCAGATATTTTGCCAGCGTGGAGATGCCGTCCGGGAGGCGGGAAACGATACCCGCAAAGATGATCAGGGAGATACCGTTGCCGATACCTTTCTGCGTAATCTCTTCACCGATCCACATCAGCAGGCAGGTGCCTGCCGTTAAGGACACGACAATCATCAATACCGAGAACACATTCGGGTTATTGATGGCGGACCGCAGTCCGAATGCCATTCCGAATCCCTGGACCACGGCAAGGACCACGGTAAGGTAACGGGTCGTCTTGTTGATCTTCTTGTAACCTTCCTGTCCTTCCTTGGACCATTCTTCCAGCGTCGGGATAACCACTTTCAACAGCTGCAAAATAATGGACGCGTTGATGTACGGGGTGATACTCATTGCAAAAATGGAGAACTTGCTGAGTGCGCCGCCGGAGAATAAATCCAGCAGGCCAAACAGGTTTCCATTGTTAAATAACTGCTCAATCATTGCGGCATTGACTCCGGGAACCGGAATATGGGTTCCCAGGCGGAACACCGCAAACATAACCAGGGTGAAGATAACTCTCCGCCTCAGTTCGGGGACCCGAAGAACATTAGCCAAAGCAGCTAACATTATCAGATCACCTCTACTTTTCCGCCGGCAGCTGTAATCTTTTCTTCAGCAGTCTTGCTGAAGCCGTTTGCCTGTACCGTCAGTTTTTTAGTCAGCTCGCCGCCGCCTAAAATGCGCAGTCCGTCACGAATATTCTTAATCAGACCGCATTCGATCAGCATTACAGGTTCTACTACAGTACCGTCTTCAAAGCAGTTCAAAGTACCTACGTTTACTTCTACATATTGTTTGCCAAACTTGTTATAGAAGCCGCGTTTCGGAAGACGCAGGTATAACGGTCTCTGGCCGCCTTCAAATCCCGGGCGTTTTACACCGCCGGAACGGGATTTCTGACCCTTTTGGCCTTTGCCGGAGGTCTTGCCCAGACCGGAACCCAGGCCACGGCCTACACGAACGCGGGCTTTATGGGAACCCGGAGCCGGATGTAATTCATGTAATTCCATTTGCTGCACCTCCTTATTAAGCTTCCACTTCTTCGACCTTCACAAGATGTCTCACTTTGTGAACCATGCCGCGAATGGTCGGGTTATCTTCCTGTACTACAGAAGTACCGATTTTGCCTAAACCCAGCGCTCTTACGGTTGCGCGCTGATCCTGCTTGTATCCGATCAAGCTGCGGATCAGCGTGATTTTTAACTTTTTCATCAGGCTTCCTCCTTAGCTTAACCTAAAATTTCCTGGGGAGTCTTGCCGCGCAGGGCAGCTACAGACTGCAGGTTCTTCAGACCTTTCAACCCTTCCAGGGTTGCGCGTACCATGTTGTTGGGGTTGTGGGAACCCTGGCATTTCGTCAGGATGTCGCGGATACCTGCCAGTTCCAGAACGGCACGCACCGGACCGCCGGCAATGACGCCGGTACCTTCGGAAGCCGGACGCAGGAACACGCGGCCTGCACCGTACACACCGATAATTTCGTGAGGAATGGTATTGCCTACCATGGTAACTGTAATCAGATTTTTCTTAGCGTCGTCAACGCCTTTCCGGATTGCTTCCGGAACTTCAGCAGCTTTGCCCAGGCCCATACCTACATGGCCTTTTCCATCGCCAACCACAACCAGTGCGGCAAAGGTGAAGCGACGGCCGCCTTTAACAACTTTCGCAACGCGATTGATGAATACAACTTTCTCGGTAAAGCCGTCATCGGGTTTTTCGCGTCTGTCGCGCTTATCAAAATTAGCCAAGATACTTCCTCCTTCCGTTAGAATTGCAGTCCAGCTTCACGAGCTGCTTCTGCTAATGCGGCAACACGACCATGATACAGGTAGCCGCCGCGGTCGAATACAACTTCTTTTACGCCTTTGGCCAGTGCTTTTTCAGCAATCGCCTTGCCTACGGCCTTGGCAGCTTCCACATTGCCGCCGTAGTTTTCAAAGGTTTTTTCTACAGTGCTTGCCGCTGCAATGGTCTCGCCGGTTTCATCGTTGATGACCTGTGCATAGATGTTGCTCAGGGAACGGTATACGTTCAGGCGGGGTCTTTCAGCAGTGCCTACAACATATCTGCGGGAACGAACATGACGTTTCTGACGTTTTTCGTTCTTGTTTGCTTTATTGAACAAGAGGTTTCACTCCTTCCTTAATTACTTCTTAGCTTTCGCGCCTGCTTTACCAACTTTGCGGCGTACATGTTCGCCTTCATAGCGGATGCCTTTTCCTTTATAGGGTTCAGGCGGACGCAGGTTGCGGATTTCCGCTGCTACCGCGCCAACTTTTTCCTTATCCGCACCGCTCACAACAATCTTGTTCGGAGCAGGTACGTCAAAGGTGATGCCGGCAGGCGGCTCTTTAACAACCGGATGGGAGAAACCCAGTGTGAAGTTAATGTTGTTTCCCTGTTTTGCTGCACGGTAGCCAACGCCCTGGATTTCCAGCGATTTGCTGAAGCCTTTGGTTACGCCTTCCACCATGTTGTTGATCAGGGTACGGGACAGGCCGTGCATGGCCCGGTTTTCTTTTTCATCATCGGGACGTTCTACGGTGAGTACGCCGTTGTCCAAGGTGATCTTCATTGTCTGGCTGATCTGACGCTGTAATTCGCCTTTGGGGCCTTTTACAGTTACCAGATTGTTTTCAACCGTTACCGTTACGCCAGCGGGAACAGTAATCGGTTTTTTACCAATTCTAGACACTTAAACGGTACCTCCTTTTTAGTATTACCAAACGTATGCCAGAACTTCGCCGCCCAGACCAGCTTTGCGGGCCGCTTTATCGGTCATCAGCCCCTGAGAGGTGGAGATGATTGCGATACCCAGGCCGCCGAGAACCTTCGGCAGCTGATCTTTCTGGGAATATACGCGCAGGCCAGGCTTGGAAATACGTTTGAGGCCGGAAATTACTTTTTCACGGTTTGCGCCGTATTTCAGGCTTACTTTGATAACATTCTGTTTGTTATCTTCGATTACTTCAAAATCTTTAATAAACCCTTCGTCCTTTAAAATCGTGGCAATCGCCTCTTTGATTTTGGAACCGGGGATTTCAACTTTATCATGATGAACCGAGTTTGCGTTACGGATACGGGTAAGCATATCGGCGATCGGATCAGTCATTACCATTATTCAATGGCCTCCTTTCTTAGATGGTTGTTACCAGCTTGCTTTTGTTACGCCGGGAATTTCGCCCTTGTAGGCATATTCACGGAAGCAGATACGGCACATACCGAACTTACGTAAGTAAGCATGGGGGCGGCCGCAGATTTTGCAGCGGTTGTAATGACGAACTTTAAATTTCGGTTCTTTACTCCATTTTTCAATCAGTGCTGTCTTAGCCAAAATTCTTTCCTCCTTACTTAAGCTGCGAACGGCATTCCCAGAAGCCGCAGCAATTCGCGGGCTTCTTCGTCGGTCTTGGCAGTAGTTACAATGATGATATCCATGCCATGAACTTTGTCAACCTTATCATATTCGATTTCCGGGAAAATCAACTGTTCTTTCAGACCCAGGGCATAGTTGCCGCGGCCGTCAAAGGAAGTTGCGCTGACACCGCGGAAGTCACGTACGCGGGGCAGTGCCACGTTCATCAGTTTGTCAAGGAAATAATACATACGGTCGCCGCGCAGGGTCACTTTTGCGCCGATCGGCATGCCGGCACGCAGTTTGAAAGCCGCGATGGATTTCTTGGCTTTGGTTACAACCGGTTTCTGGCCGGCGATAGTAACCAGCTCGGAAACAGCTGTTTCCAGTGCTTTGGCATTGGCAACCGCTTCGCCGACGCCCATGTTGATAATAACTTTTTCAACTTTGGGGATTTCGTTTACGTTTTTATACTGGAATTTATCTACAAGTCCTTTAACGACTTCAGATAAATACTTTTCTTGCAGTCTGGTCTTGGCCATTTACAATGTTTCCTCCTTTCCCGGATATTATTTATCGATTACTTCGCCGCAGTGCTTGCAGACTCTCTTGGACTTGCCGTCTTCAATCTTGTGCGCAATACGGGTCGGTTTTTTGCAGCTGGGGCAAACCAGCATAACTTTGCAGGAAGCAATGGCTGCTTCTTTCGTCACGATGCCACCCTGGGGGTTGGTCTGGGACGGTTTGGTATGACGTTTTACTTTATTGACGCCTTCCACGATAACTTTGCCTTTTTTCGGCAGGGCAGTCAGGATTTTGCCTTCTTTGCCTTTATCTTTACCGGACAGGACCTGAACGGTATCGCCTTTTTTAACATGCAGCTTTACAGCAGTACTCATGTCTTAAGAACACCTCCTAATGTGCTTTTATGATTTCTTACAGCACTTCCGGTGCCAGAGAAATAATCTTCATAAAGTCTTTTTCACGCAGCTCACGGGCTACAGGCCCAAAAATACGGGTTCCGCGGGGGCTCTTGTCGTCTTTGATCACTACAGCGGCGTTTTCATCGAAACGGATGTAAGAACCGTCTTTACGATGAAGTCCCTTTGTAGAACGAACAACAACTGCCTTTACAACGTCACCTTTCTTAACAACGCCTCCGGGTGCTGCATCCTTAACAGAACAAACAATGATGTCGCCGATATTGGCATATCTGCGGAAAGAGCCACCCATAACGCGGATGCACATAACCTTCTTAGCGCCGGTGTTGTCGCCGACATTAAGAATTGTCTGTTGTTGAATCATGTTTAACCTCCCTTGTCAGATCCGATATAACCTGACAACTACATTATTTAGCACGTTCTAAGATTTCAACCAGGCGCCAGCATTTATCTTTGGACAGCGGACGGGTCTGGGTGATTTTAACCAGATCGCCGATATGCGCTTCGTTGTTTTCATCATGTGCCTTGAATTTGATCGTGTTCTTTACGCCTTTTTTGTAGAGCGGGTGCTGAACAAAACGTTCGATAGCAACAACGATGGTCTTCTGCATCTTATCGCTTACAACTCTGCCTACACGGCTGACACGTGCGTTTCTTTCTACGGTCACGACTGTTTCCTCCTTAATTAAGCTTCAAAACCTTACGCGTTGATTTCGTTCTGGCGCTGAACAGTTTTGATTCTGGCAATGGATTTTTTGATTTCGTGGATCTTCATGGGATTCTCACATTGTCCGGTTGCCATCTGAAAACGTAAGTTGAACAGTTCTTCTTTCAATTCTGCTAACTTTTTGTCTAAATCTTCAGCAGATAACTCTCTGATTTCGTTGATTTTCATTCAGCTTCACCACCCTTTGCTTCTACGGCAGTTTCGGCTTCCAACTGAGCCTTTGTCATGAATTTCGTTTTGATGGGGAGCTTATGACCGGCCAGACGCATTGCTTCTTTCGCGTCGGCTTCCGCAACGCCGCCCATTTCAAACAGGACGCGGCCGGGTTTTACAACCGCTACCCAATATTCCGGAGAACCTTTACCGGAACCCATACGGGTTTCAGCCGGTTTTGCAGTGATGGGTTTGTCCGGGAAAATCTGAATCCATACCTGGCCGCCACGTTTGATGTAACGGGTCATGGCAATACGGGCTGCCTCAATCTGACGGTTGGTGATCCATGCAGGTTCCAGCGCAACCAGGCCAAAATCGCCATGGCAGATGGTGTTGCCGCGCATGGCGCGACCTTTCATACGGCCTCTGTGTTGTTTACGGTGTTTAACTCTGTTCGGTAATAACATATTACTTTGCCTCCTTTGCGGATGCAGGCTTTGCTGCCTTGGTTTCCGGCAGTACTTCGCCTTTGTAGATCCAGACCTTTACGCCGATACGGCCATACGTGGTATGGGCTTCTGCTGTACCGTAATCAATATCAGCACGTAACGTGTGCAGAGGAATGGAGCCTTCGCGATAGCTTTCGCTGCGGGCAATTTCAGCACCGCCCAGACGGCCGCCGACTTTTACTTTAATACCCTTGGCGCCCATACGCATGGTGCGGCCAACGCACTGTTTCATGGCACGACGGAACGCAATGCGGCGTTCCAGCTGGCTGGCAATATTTTCCGCTACCAGCGTCGCATCCATATCCGGCTGTTTGATCTCCTGGATATTGATGTCAACATTTGCATCGGTCATCTTTTTCAGGTCTTTCTTCAGCAGTTCGATGTTGCTGCCCTGACGACCGATAACCATGCCCGGTTTTGCAGTGTAGATCGTAACACGTGCCTTGTTGGAGGCGCGCTCGATATCTACTTTGGAAATTCCGGACAGGAATAATTTTTCTTTAATGAACTCACGGATTTTAATATCTTCCAGTAAGAATTTTTCATAGTCTTTGTCGGCAAACCAGTTGGATTCCCAACCTTTGATCACGCCAACGCGCAGACCATGCGGATTAACTTTCTGACCCACTATCATTACCCTCCTTATCCGGGATTATTATTTTTCAGAAACACATACGGTCACGTGGCTGGAATGCTTCAAAATCTTGAACGCCTGTCCACGGGAACGCGGATGAATACGTTTCAGTGTAGGACCCTGGTCTACAAAGCAGGTAGACACATAGAGGTTATCTACATTCATATCGTTATTATGTTCAGCATTGGCAACCGCGCTGCGCAATACCTTTTCCACAACTTCAGAGCCAACTTTCGGAGTGAATTTCAAAATTGCGAAAGCTTCAGACACTTTTTTACCGCGGATCAGGTTCATAACAATGCGCAGTTTGCGAGGAGCAATGCGGATATATTTTGCAGTAGCGTTAACTTCCATTACTTATTCCTCACTTTCCTGTAGTATCTGCTTTCTTATCCTGATGACCCTTAAAAGTACGGGTCGGAGCGAATTCTCCTAATTTATGGCCTACCATATCCTCGGTAATGAATACCGGAACATGTTTGCGTCCGTCATGCACCGCAATGGTGTGTCCTACAAATGAAGGTAAAATCATAGAAGCGCGGGACCAGGTCTTTACAACCTTCTTATCATTCGCGGCATTCAGTGCATCAACTTTTTTCAGCAGGCTGGGATGCACATAAGGTCCTTTTTTAACTGATCTAGACACTGATAAGCCTCCTTTCTCTCAACGATTATTTCGTTCTACGGCTTAAAATTAACTTAGTTGAAGATTTCTTGTTCTTGCGGGTGCGAACACCAAACGCAGCTTTGCCCCAGGGAGTAACAGGACGTTTACGTCCAACCGGGCTGTGACCTTCACCGCCTCCATGCGGATGGTCGTTCGGGTTCATAACTACGCCGCGGTTCGCAGGACGGATGCCCAGCCAGCGGGAACGGCCGGCTTTACCGATGGTGAGGTTTTCAAATTCCAGATTGCCAACCTGGCCGATCGTGGCACGGCAGTTGATATGTACTTTGCGGACTTCACCGGAAGGCAGACGCAGCAGTGCGTAATCTCCTTCTTTAGCCATCAGCTGTACGACTGCGCCGGCAGAGCGTGCCATCTGGCCGCCTTTACCGATTTTCAGTTCCACGTTGTGTACCAGAGTACCAACCGGGATGTTCTTTAAGGGCAGGCAGTTGCCGGTTTTGATATCGGCATTCGGACCGCTTTCCACTTTGTCGCCAACCTTCAGGTCCAGGGGAGCCAGGATATAGCGTTTTTCGCCGTCTACATAATGCAGCAGCGCAATGCGGGCATTACGGTTCGGATCGTATTCAATGGTAGCAACTTTTGCGGGGATCCCGTCTTTGTTGCGTTTGAAGTCAATGATACGATACTGTCTTTTCGTGCCGCCGCCCTGATGGCGAACGGTCATTTTACCGGTGTTGTTGCGGCCGGCGTGTTTGTTCAGTTTCTCAAGAAGCGGACGATAGGGTTTATCAGTCGTAATCTCTTCGAAGGAAGACGTTGTCATAAAACGTCTCGAAGGAGAATACGGATTGTAGCTTTTAATCGCCATTTAGCTTACCTCCTTACATTCCTTCAAATATCGGCAGCGTCTGACCTTCTGCCAGTCTGACGATCGCCTTTTTATAATCGGACGTCCGGCCTACATTTCTGCCCATCCGTTTTACTTTGCCGCTGACCCGAATGGTCGTTACGGACAAAACCTTTACATTCCAGATGGATTCCACAGCCTGACGGATTTCGGTTTTGTTAGCGGTTACCGGAACCTTAAAAGTGTATTTGTTCTCCTGCATCATCATGGAAGTTTTTTCCGTGATGAGCGGGCGGATCAAAACGTCGCGAGGATTAGCAGCCATTATGCAAGTACCTCCTCAATCTTTTCTACAGCATTCTTGTCCAGGAACACTTTATTATTATGCAACAGGTCAAAGCAGTTCAGACCGCCGTTGTTGATGACGGTAACTTTGCGGATGTTGCGTGCGGACAGTTCTACGTTTTCGTTTTCCCCGTTCGTGATGATCAGGGTCTTATTCTCTGCAGCTTCGAAAGCATCCAGCATTTCAAGAGTACGTTTGGTCTTGAAATCATCAAACGCAATATTGTCGATGATCACCAGCTGGCCTTCCGCAACTTTGGCGGATAACGCACAGCGGATTGCCAGACGGCGCGCTTTGCGGGTCATATCTTTGTGATAGCTGCGGGGCTGCGGTCCAAAGGTTACGCCGCCGCCTACCCACAGAGGAGAGCGGGTGGAACCTACACGCGCGTGACCGGTTCCTTTCTGTCTCCAGGGTTTCCGGCCGCCGCCGCGTACCATGCCGCGGGTTTTGGTAGCGGAAGTGCCCTGGCGCTGGTTGGCCTGCTGCATTACGATAGCCTGATGAACAACAGGTTCATTAAATTCAACGCCAAATACTTCTTCATTCAATTCAATCTCTTCGCCGGTAGTTTTGCCGGCCATGTTATATACAGATAACTTCGGCATATGAAGCATCCTCCTTTCTGTCGTTTACATTACTTACCTTTAACGGCTTCTGTGATTACTACGCAGGTGCCGTTTGCACCCGGAATAGAACCGTGTACAAGGATAAGGTTGCGTTCAGTATCAACCCGTGCAATGGTCAGAGACTGAACGGTAGCACTCTTGCCACCCATGCGGCCAGGCAGTTTTTTGCCTTTGATTACCCTGCCGCCAGGGCCGGAATGCATCGGTCCCATAGAACCCGGCTCACGATGCGATTTGGAACCGTGTTTCATAGGGCCACGGCCGAAATTGTGGAGCTTAATGGTGCCTGCAAAGCCTTTGCCGCGGCTGATACCGCTTACGTCAACCAGATCTCCGGCTGCGAATACGTCGGCTTTGATTACGTCACCCGGTTTTAAGTCGGACGGAGCGTCCAGACGTAATTCCTTAACAAATTCAGCAGGAGCAACACCTGCTTTGTCAAAATGACCCTTCTCCGGTTTGGTCACTTTCTTTTCGCTTACTTCGCCGAAACCAACCTGGATCGCATTGTATCCGTCGGTTTCTTCCGTTTTATTTTGAATGACTGTGCAAGGGCCTGCTAACACAACCGTAACAGGAATGAACTTGCCATCAGCTTCAAAAATTTGGGTCATGCCCAGTTTTTTGCCAATAATTCCTTTAGCCATCGTTAGCACCTCCTCACAGTTTGATTTCGATGTCTACGCCGGCCGGCAGATCTAAGCGCATCAGCGCGTCAACCGTTTTCGGAGTCGGCTCCAGAATGTCTACCAGACGTTTGTGAGTGCGCATTTCGAACTGCTCACGGGAATCTTTGTTGACATGAGGGGAACGCAGAATCGTATAGATGTTCTTTTCGGTAGGCAGCGGAATCGGGCCGGAAACCTGTGCGCCGGTACGTTTCGCCGTCTCAACGATCTTTGCAGCGCTCTGATCCAGAGCGGTGTGGTCATACGCTTTCAGGCGTATTCTGATTTTTTGTGTCTTAGCCATTAATTTTTCCTCCAATCGCCCAGTTTCTAAGAACGGACATACTCCGTGAAAATCTCCCCGTCTGCAAGGCAGGACAGGCAAGCAACCTTTCACATCATCGCAGGTACCAATAAACATAAGAATATGAGGGGCTGTCTTAAGCCCCTCATACCGGGATCTAAGATCAATTTAATTCAAAATTAGTCGATGATATCGCCAACAACGCCAGCGCCTACGGTGTGGCCGCCTTCGCGGATAGCGAAACGCAGGCCCTGTTCCATAGCGATCGGGGTGATCAGGGTGATCTCCATGTCTACGTTATCACCAGGCATTACCATCTCCGTGCCTTCCGGCAGTTTTACGGAACCGGTTACGTCGGTGGTACGGAAGTAGAACTGCGGACGGTAGCCGTTGAAGAACGGGGTATGACGGCCGCCTTCTTCTTTCTTCAGTACGTAAACCTGGCCGGTGAAGTGGGTGTGCGGATGTACGCTGCCCGGTTTCGCCAGTACCTGACCGCGTTCGATCTCCTTGCGGTCAACACCACGCAGCAGCGCGCCTACGTTGTCGCCTGCCAGCGCTTCGTCCAGGGTCTTGCGGAACATTTCCAGACCGGTGATAACGGTAGCTTTCTTCTCGTCTTTCATGCCGACGATTTCAACGGGGTCACCAACATGGGCAGCGCCGCGTTCGATACGGCCGGTAGCAACGGTGCCGCGGCCGGTGATGGTGAATACGTCTTCTACAGGCATCAGGAACGGTTTGTCAGTCGGGCGTTCCGGAGTCGGAATGTAGTTGTCTACTTCTTCCATCAGCTTCAGGATGCTGCCTTCACCGATTTCGCTCTTGTCGCCTTCCAGGGCTTTCAGGGCGGAACCTACCACGATGGGAATGTCATCGCCGGGGAATTCGTAGCTGCTCAGCAGATCGCGAACTTCCATTTCTACCAGCTCGATCAGTTCCGCGTCATCTACCATGTCTGCCTTGTTCAGGTACACTACCATGGCCGGTACGCCTACCTGACGGGACAGCAGGATGTGTTCGCGGGTCTGCGGCATCGGGCCGTCAGCTGCGCTTACTACCAGGATCGCACCGTCCATCTGTGCTGCGCCGGTGATCATGTTCTTTACATAGTCAGCGTGGCCGGGGCAGTCAACGTGTGCATAGTGACGTTTGTCCGTCTCGTATTCTACGTGAGCCGTGTTGATGGTGATACCACGTTCTCTTTCTTCCGGAGCCTTATCGATCATGCTGTAATCCATGAACTGCGCGCCGCCTCTTTCTGCCAGCACTTTGGTGATAGCAGCGGTCAGGGTGGTTTTGCCATGGTCTACGTGACCAATAGTTCCGATGTTAACATGCGGTTTTGTTCTTTCAAACTTTGCCTTTGCCATTTTTTCCTTCCTCCTTGAAGTAAATGTATATTTAAAAATTTATTAGGATCAGCGTAACTGATTATTCAGCCTTAGTGCCTTTATTTTTGGCAACGATTTCATCTGCAATGCTCTTGGGCACTTCTTCGTAATGGTCAACCTGCATGGTGTAGGTGCCACGGCCCTGGGTCTTGCTGCGCAGGTCTGTCGCGTAACCGAACATGGAAGCCAGCGGTACGAACGAGTGGATAACCTGTGCGCCGTTGCGCGCTTCCATACCGTCGATGCGTCCGCGGCGGGAGTTCACGTCGCCGATTACATCGCCCATGTATTCTTCCGGTACGGTGATATCAACCTTCATGTAAGGCTCCAACAGAACCGGGGAAGCCTTTTCGGCGCCGGCCTTGAAGCCCATGGAACCGGCAATCTTAAATGCCATTTCCGAAGAGTCGACTTCATGGTAAGAGCCGTCGTATACGGTAACGCCGATGTCTACCATCGGGTAACCGGCTACCACACCGTTTTCCATTGCTTCTTTGACACCGGCTTCAATCGGGGCAATGTATTCTTTCGGAATCGCACCGCCGACAACCTTGTTTTCAAAGGTAAAGCCCGCGCCCATTTCCAACGGGGTGATTTCCAGCCAGCAGTGACCGTACTGGCCTTTACCGCCGGACTGACGGATGAACTTGCCTTCCGACTTAACAGCCTTGCGGATGGTCTCGCGGTATGCAACCTGCGGATTGCCTACGTTGCAGCCTACCCGGAATTCACGGAGCAGACGGTCAACGATGATGTCCAGATGCAGCTCGCCCATACCGGAGATGATGGTCTGCGCGGTTTCCGGATCCGTATGTACCTTGAAGGTCGGATCTTCTTCCGCCAGCTTCTGCAGCGCAATGCCCATCTTTTCCTGGTCGGCTTTCGTCTTGGGTTCCACCGCAACGGAAATAACCGGTTCAGGGAACACCATGGATTCCAGAATGATCGGAGCCTTTTCATCACACAGCGTGTCGCCGGTCGTCGTAAACTTCAGGCCAACCGCTGCTGCGATATCTCCGGAGTACGCTTCCGGGATTTCTTCCCGGTGATTGGCATGCATCAGCAGGATGCGGCCCATGCGTTCGCGTTTCTCTTTGGAAGAGTTGTAAACATAGGAACCTGCGGTGATCATGCCGGAGTAAACCCGGAAGAAGCCAAGCTTGCCAACGAAGGGGTCGGTCGCGATTTTGAATGCCAGTGCAGAGAAGGGCTCGCTGTCAGAAGTCGGCCGGGAATCTTCCTCGCCGGTTTCCGGATTGACACCCTTAATGCTCTCGATATCCGTCGGAGCCGGCATGTAATCCACAACCGCGTCCAGCAGGGGCTGAATGCCTTTATTCTTATAGGAAGAACCGCAGAACACAGGATTCAGTTTGCATTCGATGGTTTCTTTGCGGATTGCCGCTTTCAGCTCTTCGTTGGTGATTTCTTCGCCTTCCAGATATTTCATCATCAGCTCATCATCACCTTCGGCAACGGTTTCTACCAGAATGCCGCGGTATTCTTCAGCCTGTTCCTTCATGTCGGCAGGAATTTCAACGAACTCTTCTTCCTTACCCATATCGTCGCCATAGACGATCGCTTTCATCCGGATCAGGTCAACCATGCCCTGGAACTGATCTTCACAGCCGATGGGGACCTGAAGGGCAACCGGATTTGCATTCAGCCGGTCGCGCATCATATCCATAACATGGAAGAAGTCAGCGCCGATGATGTCCATCTTATTTACGTATGCCATACGCGGTACTTTGTACTCGTCAGCCTGGCGCCATACGGTTTCAGACTGGGGTTCAACGCCGCCCTTGGCAGAAAATACTGCAATCGTTCCGTCCAGTACACGCAGGGAACGTTCAACCTCAACCGTGAAGTCAACGTGGCCCGGGGTATCAATGATGTTGATACGGTGCGTATCATACTGCTTTTCGGAACCGTTCCACATGCAGGTCGTTGCAGCGGAAGTAATGGTAATGCCACGTTCCTGCTCCTGAACCATCCAGTCCATGGTGGCCGCGCCATCATGAACCTCACCGATTTTATGGGTCTTACCGGTGTAGAACAGGATGCGTTCCGTGGTAGTCGTTTTACCGGCGTCAATGTGTGCCATGATGCCGATATTTCTTGTTCTTTCAAGCGGAATTAGTCTGCCCACTCTTTTATCCTCCTCAGCTATTCAACAGGACAGGCCGTTACCAGCGGTAATGTGCAAACGCTTTGTTTGCTTCGGCCATCTTGTGGGTATCTTCACGCTTTTTCACAGCAGCGCCGGTACCATTAGCAGCATCCATGATTTCACCGGCAACGCGTTCGCACATGGTTCTTTCACCACGAAGGCGAGCATAATTTACCAGCCAGCGGATACCCAGGGTGGTTTTACGGTCTGCACGAACTTCTACAGGAACCTGGTAGTTTGCACCGCCTACGCGACGCGCCCGTACTTCCAGCAGCGGCATTACGTTTTTCATAGCGGTATCAAATACTTCCAGCGGATCCTTGCCCGTCTTGGAACGGATCACATCAAATGCATCATATACGATGCGTTCGGCAACGCCTTTCTTACCGTCCAGCATTACCTTGTTAATAAATCTTGTTAATAATTTAGAACCGTACACCGGATCCGGCAGTACGTCTCTTTTTGGAACTGCGCCTTTTCTCGGCATGCTCTTTCACTCCTTTATATCAATTCGTAATTTCTCAGTAGTTATGGTTTTTTGCGCAAGACTTACTTCTTAGCTTTAGCGCGTTTTGCACCGTACTTGGAACGGCCCTGGTTGCGGTTTGCAACGCCGGCAGTATCCAGAGAACCACGAA
>JAFSOW010000131.1 GCA_017443165.1 Acidaminococcaceae bacterium
GGTTCTGGTAGGCCGTAAAGGTAGTAAACAGGAATGTATTGCTGCGCACACCTTTTTCTTTCATAAAAGTGTAGGCTCTGCGGAAACAGCTCTGCAGTTTTTTCAGTCCATCCGCATTCTTTCCGTTCCGCGCCGCTTTATACCATTCTTTGGACAAACTTTCATCCAGATTGAAGCGTTCGTCTTCCAGGATCACCAGCCGTTCGATTCCCCGGGGATAGTACTCCATATATTTTCCGTCCGGATTGCGTTGGATGAAACCCTTTTCAACATGGTAATACTCCATGGCAATGTGATTCATGGCACAATACTGGGAAATCATGCTGTCTTTTGTCAGATAGGAAAAGAACCAGCACTCTTTGAAGCAGGCGAACAGTTCCCGTTTCATAAAGGCAATAATAGAAGTAAACTGCCCCTGCTTGTCCCCATAAGGATAGAGGTCACAGCTGCGGCTCAGGTTTTTTATCGCGTCAAATACTTTGTAATCAGAGCTCTGCCTGTTGTAATCCGAGTTAATATTGTACTCCAGCCGTTCCCCCTTACGGACGATGATTTTATCTTTTTGCATCAGCAACACATCAGACTTGCCGAAACGGTCGACAGCGCCGAAGCTGTCTTTCTTTTGCCTGGCCCCCACAACTTCACGGAACAAGGGCGGTATTTCATCAAAATACGCGGTATAGGGATACGGGCTCTGGCGGAACGCCTTGATCGTATCCTCATTAAAAAAGCCCCAAAGGGACTGGGTGGTAACAATATTTTCCCCTTTGCGGATCAGTTCCAGAATGCTTTGGTGAAAGGGCGGCTGCTCCGGGCGCTTTGCATTCAGTCTGCACAAAAAGCGTTCATCCCGTTCTTTCACTGTAGAAACAAAAATAATGAAGCGTTTGTGTTCCAAATCGTTGAACAGACCGGTGTGCTTTAAACTGTCTACAAACTCATCCTCTTTATAGGCAGGATTATAGGAGATGTACATCATCAGAGACGAACTCTTGCCTATCCCCATGGGCGAATCCACAATGCGGAAGGTAAGCTTATTAGGAGCTCTATCAGTTTGCCCTTCCGTATGATTATCCTCTGCAACTTCAGTTAAACTCATAAATCCTCCAGTAAAATATTCATCACCGCTCCCACCGGTAAGGGCAGAAGCGGTGTTTTGTTTTTGCGTATTATATTTTATCGTATTATTTATACAAGATTACACAAAAGATTATAGCTTTCTGTTCATAGTTAGTCAAGGGAGGCTTGTCAGAGTAATCCTCTTAAAGAAACATTGAGCTTTTTTATAAAATGTTTTATAATATTAATATAAACCTGCATCGTTAAATCATTATACGGATTCAATAATTATTTTAAAATATTTTATTTGCTTTTTAAATTTTATTAAGGAAGGGTCGTCATGAAAGTTTCATTGCAAATGCTGTCCGGCCGACAAGACTTTTTATTCACGGATGAGCACAGCGCGCAGTTACCTGTGGTTCGTATTACTAAAATTATTCTGGAAAATTTCAAAAACGTGGAATACGGTGAAATTGATTTTTATTGCGGCAAGTATCCCGTATCTTACGGCCAGAACGCTGATATCCTGGGCTTGTATGGACAGAACGGCTCCGGTAAGACAGCGCTTATTGAGGCGTTGTATATTTTAAAGCAGCTGTTGCGGGGCAGCAAAGTGCAGAATCTGTTTTCCGAATGCATTAACAAGAATGCAAAATTCGCAAAGCTCACATTCCTGTTTGAGCTGCAGTATGAAGACGGGCGCATACGCAAGGCCATGTACGAGTTCTGTCTGGATCAAATCAAGATTACAGATGATGCAGAAGAGCGGATGGACGCAGTGCAGGATTTTGCCGCGGTGCCTTATTCCAAATACAGAGTGCGTGTTTTTGATGAAGTCCTCAGCATGTCCGGTCCTTTCCATGGAAGCGATCAACGCATGAACCCGGTTATCGACACGACCGGCGATGAGCGTCCTTTCGGACCTAAATCGCGCCACAAATTTATGATCGGCCCGGACAAGAACAATCGGAAAGCATTGGATCTGGAGGTTAACAGGCGTCTGGCCAGCAAACGTTCCCAGTCTTTCATCTTCATGCCGGAAACGCTGGAATACCTGAAGGAATGCGCGGATTACTCTGAATACCTGCAAGTGATCCTGGAACTGAATTTTTACGGATTGAATTATTTATTTGTGGTCAATACCCGCTCCTCCGGCCTGATCCGACTGAACCTGGCACTGTTGCTGCACACGCCGGCAGGCTCCTTCCCCATCCAGACAGACCGCCCCACTGCTATGCCCCAGAATGTGTTTGTAACCGTTTCCCATTATATTACCAAGGTGAACACGGTTATTGAACAGCTGGTTCCCGGCCTGTCCATCGAATTGCGTTCCATCGCCCAGCAGGTCATGAAAGACGGTTCTGTAGGCCAGATGGCAGAAGTGATTGCCAGGCGTAACGGTACGGAACTGCCTCTGCGGGATGAATCAGACGGAATCCGCCGCCTGATTTCCATGTTGAGCCTTTTGACTGCTGCTTATAACGACCCTTCCTTCACGCTTGCCATTGATGAGTTTGACGCAGGAATCTTTGAATATATCTGGGGCGAGTTGCTGGAAATTTTTGCGGATAAAGGCCTTGGCCAGCTGATCTTCACCGCACACAACCTCAGGCCTCTGGAAGTAATCAGCAAAAAGTTTCTGTATTTCACCAGCACCGACCCGAAGGACCGTTATGTACAGCTGAAGAGCATCGCCCGAACCAACAACATGCGCAACGTATACTTCCGTCAGATCGAACACGGTAATGAGGAAAAGGTGTACAACGAAACAAAACGCGAAGCAATTATGAATGCGCTGCAGAGCGTGAAAGAATGATTATCAGGTTTTCTTCATAATTCATAACGCAGACTTGTTATTCACTGTTTATTCGTGTCCCGGTTCCAGCCGCAAGATAAGCAAAGCCTTCGCTGTCCGTCATGGCAGCGAAGGCTTCCTGTTTTTTCAGACGATTCGTTTTTTTGTTGTGGTGGATAATAATTCCGCCGCTAACAGCGGTACAGCTATTGCCGGGCCCCGTTACTGTCCCAGCCAGTCTACCAGCACATAACGGTCCGCATCAGCAGGCGAACGGGTCACGGTAAACATATAGCGGCCAATGAGCTCAGGCACATCTTTCGGATCCTCTTTCCTCCACTGCTCTGCCGTGCCATGAATATTTCCGGCAAAACCTGAAGACGCAGTGTAAATGTTGGCAATGCCTGTCCCCACGCCATCCCCGTTTTCGTTCCAATCCGCCACCTGCGCAAACCGGACGGCTTCCCCGCCGGCTTTTGGCACAATGTACAAATTGTTCGTCAGCTTATACCGGTCGGTAGAAACAGCGTTAATCCGACGTCCGAAGTATTTATAAACGGCAGCCTCTACCGCTTCCTTTTTTACACCGCTGTATCCCTCGTTCACATTCACCAGATCATA
>JAFSOW010000132.1 GCA_017443165.1 Acidaminococcaceae bacterium
CAACGAAATGCTGGGACGTACCAATACAGATTACGCTCCCTGGATTGTCGTAGAAGCGAACAGCAAATATTACGCCCGGCTGAAAGTATTGAAGAGCATCATCGACGCGCTGGAAAAGAAACTGAAAGCAAAATAAGAGTTAAGGAAAACAAAATTACATTTTTAAAAGTGAGGTTACCTGCTTGAGCTGGAATCTGCAAAAAGAGATAAAGGAAATCCTTGCAACAGAAATCGGAACCCAGATATTTGCCCCGGGGCGGAGAACCCCGGTGGCTTTTTTATACCCGAATACCTACCATCTGGGGATGTCCAACCTGGGCCTGCATATTTTGTACCAGATTCTGAACCGGGAAGGCTGGGCCTGCGAACGGGTATTCCTGCCGGAGGCAAAGAAGCGGGAGGAGTATGCCAAAACGAAAACAGCCCTGTTTTCCATGGAGACTCAGCGCCCATTGGCAGATTTTCCGTATATCTGCGCTACCCTTTCTTTTGAAATGGATTATCTTAATTTTCTGGTTCAGCTGCAGATGGGACACATTAAACTGCTCGCGGAAGATCGGGGCGAAAAAGATCCCTTTGTTATTATCGGCGGTCCCTGTGCCACCTTTAACCCGGAACCGCTGGCGGAATTTGCTGATCTTGTGGTCATCGGTGAAGGGGAGGAAACCCTGCCGAAACTTCTGAGACTTCTGGAACAGTTGCGCATGGAAAAGAAAACACGCAGCGAAAAACTGCTGGCAGCGGCACAGTTGCCGGGGGTGTATGTGCCACGGTTCTATGTACCGCAATACGACGGGACAGGCGTATTTACCGGTATGGAACACATGGAAGCGGTACCGGAAAAAATCAGCCGTCAGTGGGTGAAAGAACTTGACGCATATCCCCATACTTCGGCCATTATTTCACCCTACACAGAATTTGCCAACATGTTCATTGTGGAAGTGGCCCGGGGCTGTGGACGGCATTGTCGGTTCTGCATGGCGGGTTACTGTTTTCGCAGGCCCCGTAACCGCAAACTGAAGCTGCTGCTGCAGGATATCCGGCAACGCCCGGAACATACGGCCAAAGTGGGGCTGATGGGCGCCGCGGTTTCGGATTATCCTGAAATGAAACAGCTGACAAGTTCATTAGCTGAAGAACACATTCCCTTTTCCTGCGCTTCCCTGCGGGCCGATTCACTGGACCGGCAACTGGTGAAGGCTTTGGCAGTAAGCGGGCAGCGTACCATGACGGTAGCGCCGGAAGCGGGCAGTGTCCGGATGCGGGATGCTATTAACAAAGGAATTACTGAAGAACATATTTATCAGGCGATGGAGTATGCGGCCCTGGCAGGGATGCCGAACATCAAGTTGTATTTTATGATCGGGCTTCCGGGAGAAACGGACGAGGACATTGACGAAATGATTGCGCTGGTACACCGTGTGCGTAGCCGCATGAACGAACTGGGGCATAAAGGCGATTTGATTCTTTCTGTCAACGCGTTTATCCCCAAACCTTTTACACCATACCAGTGGTCGCCTCTGGAGGATGTAAAAGTATTGAAACGCAAATTTAAGATGCTGCAAAACGGATTCAGGAAAGACAGGCGGATCCGTCTCTTAACCGAGTCGTTGAAAGAGACCGTGTTACAGGCTGCCATGGCACGGGGAAACAGGCGGCTTGGAAAAGTTTTGCTTTGGGCAGCTGAAAACCGGACGGGATTGAAAGAAGCTTTTCAGTTTCATCATATCCTGCCGGAAGAGCTTGCCTGTCGCGAGATAAAAACCGGGGAAGCACTGCCCTGGGATCATCTGGACATGGGCGTGACAAAAATGTATCTGTTAAAAGAAAAGGAAAACTCCCAAATGGGAAAGTTTACACCGGGCTGTTTTGACGGATGTAAACGTTGCGGTGTTTGCAAATAAAAAATTAAAATTTAAACCTGAAAGAGAAAAACGAATGCAAAAAGATTTCAAACTGACGTCACAAAACAACACATGGTACGGGTACTTTACAAGCTTCGAGCAGGCGGGTTTTACAACTGCCTGTTCCGCCCGGCTGCACGGGGAAAGTGATATTGTTCCCGGCACGTTGAACCTGGCGCTGCATGTAGGGGATAATCCGGAAAAGGTTCTTCGCAACCGGCTAAAATTTGCGGAGGCTATTGGCGTAAAGGCAGAGCGGTTTACTACCTGTGCCCAGGTGCACGGAAGTAAGGTACAGGTTGTTTCGGAACGTTTGATTGGCAGCGGTGCGTTGTCCTTTGCCGAGACGGTCCCGGAAACGGACGCGCTGATCACTAATCTGACAGATGTACCATTGTTGTTATTCTATGCGGATTGCGTTCCGGTGCTTTTGGCCGATCCGGAAACGGGAGCCATCGGTCTCGCTCATGCAGGCTGGCGGGGAACGGCTGCGCAGATTGCGAAGAAAACAGTCAGCGCTATGACAGAAGCGTTTGGTGCCAGGCCGGAAAACCTTCTGGCAGCCATTGGCCCTTCCATTGGCGAGTGTTGTTATGAAGTGGACGACGTGGTAAAAAACGAGATGCCGGATTACAAAAACTGCTTTGTGGCTAAATGTGACGGGAAATACTGGCTGAATTTGTGGAAAGTCAACCGGCAGCAGCTGGTGGAAGCGGGAGTGACACCTTCCCGTATTTTCATTGCCGGGGTGTGTACAAATCACAATCCGGAACTGTTCTGTTCTTACCGTTATGAAAACGGGAGAACGGGGCGCATGGGCGTTTGCCTGTGCAGGAAGGGGTAAAAACACAGTTTTGTACCGACTGGTTGTAAAATATGGTTTCGGTAAAGCACAAATCTACTTTTTTCTTGCTGAAAACATGCTTTTCTGTTATGCTTTAATGTGATATAATTTCTTATTATATTTTATTTTATTTTTTAGTCAGAAAAATTGATTCAAAAGAGGTCTTGTTTTATGTTGGCAGATAATCTGCGTAACGTGAGGGAAACGATTGCGTCAGCATTGGCGAAACGTATTGGGGAAAAAGAGACCGGCGATAAGGTCTGCCTGGTTGCCGTGACAAAGAATCACCCGGCTGAGGTGGTTACGGAAATTGAAGCACTGGGTGTGGAAAATATCGGGGAAAACCGGGTGCAGGAAGCCCGGGAAAAGCAGGCGCAATTAGGGCATCCGGGTAAGTGGCATTTAATCGGCCACCTGCAGACTAACAAGGTGAAGCAGGCTGTGGAGTCTTTTGACCTGATTGAGTCTGCGGACAGCGAGCACCTGCTGCGGGTGTTGGAGAAAGAGGCGGCAAAACAGGCTAAGGTCATGGATGTGCTGCTACAGATAAACATTGCAAGGGAACCCCAGAAGACGGGTTTCCTTGCAGAGGATTATGAAGCAATCCTGCCGGTGCTGGATAATCTGCCTCACATCAGGGTGCGTGGCATCATGGTCATCGCGCCGAATACACCGGATCAGGACGTACTGCATACTGTGTTCCGGCAGGGCTATGAATATTTTTGTAAACTGAAGCGGCAGCGGAACGATATCGATTACCTTTCTATGGGCATGACAAGCGATTACGCGATTGCTGTGGAAGAAGGAGCCAACATGGTGCGTGTGGGAACCGCATTGTTTGGCGCGCGGGATTACGGTAACCGCGGTTATTGATTTGAAAATAAAGATATGCGGCAGCGACCTGTTGCAGGTCGTATACGATAAATAAAACAGAGGAGACATATTATGGGCAAG
>JAFSOW010000133.1 GCA_017443165.1 Acidaminococcaceae bacterium
AACCGGATGTAGTATTATATGAAGAGAACCTGAACATGGATATCCTGGAAGCTTCGGTAAACTACATTTCCCAGGCAGATATGCTGATTATCGGCGGCACTTCGTTAGTGGTGTATCCGGCGGCCGGGCTGATCCGCTACTACCGGGGCAACAGGTTGGTACTGGTGAACAAATCCGAAACTTCGGCAGACCGGGGAGCCAACCTGGTCATCCATGACAGCATCGGCAAAGTGTTCAGCCAGATTGTAGTGTAACTGCTGATTGAAAAGGTTTGTTTTTGCAAACTGTTTGTTTTCACTTGACAACTCTCAAATCGGGTGATAATATAATAAGGCTTGTGATAGAGCATATTTTACTTCTTCTGCTCTCCAGACAGGGGGAGCCGAAAGTCCAGAGGAGGAGGTGATTTCGTGAGAGCATACGAAGTCATGTACATCATTAAACCGGTAGAGGATGAGGTTATCGATGGCGTGATCGCCAAATTCGAAAAACTGCTGACCGGCAATGGTGCTACAGTAGAAAAGACAGATCGTTGGGGCAAAAAACACCTGGCTTATTTAATCCAGGACTTGTCCGAAGGTTACTATGTACTCGTTAATTTCAAGGCTGAACCTGCCGCTGTCAAAGAACTTGACCGTGTAATGAAGATTACCGACGAAGTGCTGCGCCATATGATCATTAAAAAGGAAGACTGATTAGAATAATCGGTCTGTGGAGGTAACTGAATGAACAAAATAGTTATTTTAGGTCGACTGACAAAGGATCCGGAAGTGCGCTATACTCCTTCCCAGAAGGTAGTGTGCTCTTTCACTCTGGCAGTTGACAGACCTTTTTTAAATCAACAGGGCCAGCGCGAAGCAGACTTTATCCCCGTAGTGGTATGGGGCAAGGCTGCTGAATTATGTGGAAACAGTCTCGCAAAAGGACATCGCCTGTTAGTGGAAGGCCGTCTCCAGATCCGCAATTTTGATGCCAAGGACGGCACCAAGCATTGGGTAACGGAGATTATCGCCAATAACGTTGAATTTATTGAACGTAAGAGCGAAAGCGCCAACCGCAACCAGCAGTACGGCCAGCAGTATCCCGGACAGGATGCCGGCGCTGCCGAATCTGCGGGCCCCAAATCACCTATGAGTGGTATGGGCAGCGAAGTTCCCTTTGACGAAGAAGTTCCGTTCTAAACAACAGGGAGGATTAAGCTAATGAAAATGCAAAGAGGCAGAAGACCGAGAAGGAAAGTTTGCAGCTTCTGCGTAGATAAAGCGGAGAGCATCGATTATAAAGACGTTGCCAAGCTGCACAAATTCGTAACCGAACGCGGCAAGATTTTACCCCGCCGTATTTCCGGTTGCTGCGCTAAACATCAGCGCGAACTGACCACTGCGATCAAACGCGCACGTAACGTTGCGTTAATGCCGTTTACCGCTGACTGATCAGTGACAAGATCTGTATAATCGGAATCCCCGTCGCAATCTCTTGCGGCGGGGATTTTTTATTAAAGAACCTGCAGGTTCCGGCAGTGTTTTTAACCTGTTTATTCTTGACCGTCCTGTAATCAATTTGCTATAATTATCCTGTATAGCTATGCCGTTTTTTATGCGGCGGCAGGCACTGTATTGAATAAACAGAAGTGCCGGTGCGCAGAATGGTTTTATACAAAATTTTATTGCAGTATATCAAACAACCTGGAGGAAAGATCGACATGTTAGACATGAAGTTTGTGCGGGAAAATCCCGAAAAAGTAATTGAAGCCGTTCATAACCGTAATGGGGAACTGAATCTGGATGAGTTTCTGGCATTGGATAAGGAACGCCGGGAAGTGACCCAGCAGGTAGAAGTGTTGAAAAATGAACGGAATACGGCTTCCAAGGAAATCGGCAAACTGAAAAAAGCCGGCGAAAGCGCGAAAGAAAAAATGGCGGAAGTGCGCGCCATAGGTGATAAAATTGCGGCGGACGATGCCCGCCTCCGTGAAATTGAGGCCCGCCTGAAGGAAATCATGCTGTCGATTCCCAACGTACCTGCGGATGACTGCCCCATTGGCAAGAGCGATGCGGATAATCCGGAAGTACGGAAATGGGGCGAACCCCGCAAGTTTGATTTTGAACCGCTGTCCCACTGGGATATCGGCGAGAAACTGGGGATTTTGGATTTTGAACGGGGCCATAAAATTTCCGGCGCCCGGTTTACGGTGTACAAAGGTCTGGGTTCCCGTCTGGAACGGGCCGTCATCAATTTCTATCTGGACCTGCATACCTCCCAGCATGGGTATACGGAATTTTTCCCGCCCTTTATCGTAAATGCCGATAGCATGCAGGGTACCGGCCAGCTGCCGAAATTCGCGGAAGACATGTTCAAGCTGCAGGGCATGGACATGTACCTGATTCCCATGGCGGAAGTTCCTATTACCAACCTGCACCGCGACGAAATCCTGAACGGCGATGACCTGCCGCTGCGGTACTGCGCCTACAGCGCCTGCTTCCGTGCCGAAGCCGGCAGTGCGGGCAAGGATACCCGCGGCCTGATCCGCCAGCATCAGTTTAATAAGGTAGAATTAGTAAAATTCACCCGTCCGGAACAGAGCTGGGACGAACTGGAGAGCCTGACCAACAACGCCGAACGCGCATTGCAGCTGTTGGGACTGCCGTACCATGTAGTACGGCTGTGCACCGGCGACCTGGGCTTCTCCAGCGCCACTACCTATGACCTGGAAGTTTGGCTGCCTCAGGCCAACCGTTATCGTGAAATTTCTTCCTGCTCCAACTTCCTGGACTTCCAGGCGCGCCGCGCCAATATCCGTTTCCGCCGGGATGCCAAGTCCAAACCGGAATTTGTACATACCCTGAACGGTTCCGGCCTGGCAGTGGGTCGTACCGTGGCCGCTATCCTGGAAAATTACCAGCAGGCGGACGGCAGCGTAGTGGTACCGGAAGTATTGCGTAAGTACATGGGATGTGACGTGATCCCCGTACCGGAAAAGAAATAATATAAAATAATATAATAAAATAAGAATCTTTCCTTTGCTTGTATAATTTGTAATCTGTAGATTTTGTGCAGCGATAATATTAGTTACGCATAAAAAGGAATCGAGGTGACAATATGGCGGATACATCTGTCAGCTACAAATGTCCAAACTGTAGCGCCCCGCTGAGTTTTCTGCCCGGCAATGATAAAGTGACCTGTGAGTACTGCGGTACGGAATTTGAGGTCAAGACCATTGAAGAAATGTTTTCCAGGCAGGAAGAACGGGCGGCGCAGGAAGCAGAAGCCAAGGAAGCGAAATGGGACACGGAGCATGCAGGCAGCGAATTCACGGAAGACGAATCCGCATACCTGAAGACCTTTACCTGCTCCTCCTGCGGCGCGGAACTGGTCTGCGATGAAAATACGATTGCGACGGAATGCTGTTATTGTGGCAACCCCACCATGATTCCCTCCCGGTTTAAGGGGATGCTGAAGCCGGACTACGTCATTCCGTTCAAAAAGACGAAAGAAGAAGCTGTGGAAGCCCTGAAGAAATTCTATGAAGGACGGAAGCTTTTGCCGGACGCGTTTACGGCCAACAACCGTGTGGAAGATATCCAGCCCATGTACGTGCCGTTCTGGCTGTTCGATTCCGAGGTTACGGCGTCGGCGGTCTTCAAAGCGGAAAATGATTTGGTCATTGACACGCCGGACGCAATCGTTACGGAAACCAGCGTCTATGACGTGGAACGCATCGGTACCATGAAGTTCGAACGGATTCCGGTGGACGGCAGCGAGAAGATGGACGATGCCTACATGGAAAGTATCGAACCTTTCGATTACAGCGAGATGGTTCCCTTTACCACGGCATACCTGACCGGCTACCTGGCAGATAAATATGACGTTTCCGCGGAAGCCAGCGTACCCCGGGCAGATAAGCGCGTAGAGAACAGCGCAGCCGGCGTGCTGGATGAAACGGTGACAGGCTATATGCGCCATCAGATGGAATCCTGCGCGGTCCGGAAAGATGTGGGCAGCGTGAAATACGCCCTGGTTCCGGTATGGATCCTGACTACCCGCTACAATAACCAGCCTTACACCTTTATGATGAATGGGCAGACCGGTAAATTTATCGGCAGCCTGCCCTGGGACAAGGGTAAAGCGACGAAATATCAGGCGCTGGCTACTTTGATACCGTTGCCCATCATTTATTTCATTGCGAAATTCTTAATCGGTTGAGGGGAGGCGGCAGATCATGAAGAAAATTTTTGCGATAGTGACTTTGCTGGTTTCCCTGTTACTGACTGTTTCCACCGGCTTTGCAGCCACAGCGGCCTCCGGACAGCAGTATCCCAGTTTTGTGGATGGCGCGGCTCTGGTAAAGCCGGTTGATAAGACCAACCTTCTGTCCAACCTGCGGCAGATTGAAACCAAACACGGTATCCGCTGCGCGGTGCTGACGGTGAAATCCACCCAGGGGATGGATATCCGGGATTACGCGCAGGCGGTGCAGGACCAGTATTTTGCCAATGCGCCCAAAGGCAGCATCCTGATGGTCATCAGCATGGATAACCGGAAATGGCATATCACCACGTACAAAACCATGCGCACGAAAATTTCAGATAAAGTAGTTACGGGCGACTTGAAGAACGTCTTTCTCAACGACCTGAAAAAAGGAAATTACGCGGCGGCGTTCAACAAGTATGGGAGTAAAGTCGACGAGCTGATGACCTACTATGAGAAGAATGGTGAAGCCTATGACCCGTCCAAAGAGTTTAGTTTTGGCGCGGCAGGCATTGCCGGTCTGCTTTCACTGCTGTTCGGCGGCAGTGTGAAGAAGAGCATGGTGAATTCCATGAGCAACGTCACCAATGCGGTATCCGCCGGTCAGTATCTGAGAAAGGATACTTTCAACCTGGTAGGCGGCAATGACAGATACCTGTACACCCATACGGCCGTAGTACCGAAAGCCAAATCGAACAATGGTGGCGGAGGCGGCAGCAGCGGTGGCAGCGGAGGTCATGGCGGCGGTGGCGGCAGCTTCTAGTAGCAAACTTTTCAGATGTAGGTGTGCAGAAATGTTTTGCTGAATTTGAAGCCGGATCGATGAATGATAAAAACTTAATAGTACTATGACACGGGGAGCGATTCGCTGAGAGGAGCCGCAGGGCTCGACCCGGGACCTGATTTGGATAATGCCAACGTAGGAATGTCAGAAAAAATTGCGAAAAGGTTTGCAATAAAATCAGCAGGCAGTATCCATAAAGGTGCTGCCTGCCTTTTATTTTGCACGGAACGCAATCCGGATCATAAAATATATTTTGATTTTTACAACCGGGGTTCCAACGAAATTTAATTTCAGATTATAATAAATTTTTTGCAAACAGATTTGGGAAAAGTGATTGCAGAAAGGAAAAACAAATGAAAAAGAAGTATTTCACACAGATGGAAGCAGCACGGAAAAACATCATCACGCCGGAGATGGAAAAAGTAGCTGCGAAGGAAGACCGGTCCGTGGAATTTATCCGGGAACGGGTGGCAAATGGTACGATTGTCATTCCTGCCAATCCGTTACATACCAGCCTGGGCCCCAACGGCATCGGCAGCACGCTGAAAACAAAAATCAACGTAAATCTGGGCGTCAGCCGCGACTGTAAGGATTACGATATTGAAATGAAAAAGGTAATGAGCGCCGTGAACATGGGGGCGGAAGCCATCATGGACCTGTCCAGCCATGGAAACACCCAGCCTTTCCGGCAGAAACTTTGCCGGGAATGCCCCGCTATGATTGGCACGGTGCCGGTGTACGATGCGGTCATTCATTACCAGCGTGACCTGAATACCCTGACAGCAAAAGATTTTATTGACGTAGTGCGTCTCCACGCAGAGGACGGCGTGGATTTTGTGACGCTGCACTGCGGCATCACACGGAAAACGATTGAGCAGATTCGTGCGGGCAAACGAAAAATGAATCTGGTGAGCCGGGGCGGCAGCCTTGTCTTTGCCTGGATGAGCATGACAGGGGAGGAGAATCCCTTTTACGAGTTTTATGATGAGATTCTGGAAATCTGCCGGGAACACGATGTGACCATCAGCCTGGGGGACGCCTGCCGTCCGGGGTGCCTGGCGGATGCCACCGACCAGTGCCAGATCGAGGAACTGGTACGTCTGGGCGAACTGACCCAGCGGGCCTGGGAAAAAGACGTACAGGTGATGGTGGAAGGCCCGGGCCATGTGCCCTTGGACCAGATCGCTGCCAACATGAAAGTGCAGCAGACCATCTGCAAAGGCGCGCCTTTTTATGTACTGGGGCCGCTGGTTACGGATATCGCGCCGGGGTATGACCATATCACGGCAGCCATCGGCGGCGCAGTGGCAGCTATGTCGGGGGCGGCGTTTTTATGCTATGTGACTCCGGCAGAGCATCTTGCGCTGCCCAATGTGGAAGACGTAAAACAGGGGATCATCGCCAGTAAAATTGCAGCCCATGCGGCGGATATTGCCAAAGGCATCCCACATGCCAGGGAACAGGACGACCGGATGGCAGACGCCCGCCGTAAATTAGACTGGGAAGCCCAGTGGAAAGAAGCTATTGACCCTGAGACGGCCAAAGCTGTCCGGGCCAGCCGCGCCCCGGAAGACGACCACAGCGATACCTGCAGCATGTGCGGAAAATTCTGTGCGGTCCGCAGTATTAACAAGGCGCTGGCAGGGGAATTGATCGATATATTGTAGAGGCAAGTTTGCAAAGTTTTTATACACCTTATAATGACATAGGTTGGTTTTCATGTTTTTTGTGATATAATTTATATAATTAAAAAATTATATTTGCATAATTATAGAGGAGGGCATCATGGATCCTAAACTGGTCAAAGCATTTGAGATTCGCTGCAAAGTCGGGAAACCAATTTTTATCGGGCAGGATGGAAAAGCCGGACGCCGTCAGCTTATTGCTATCACCGGAGGCGAGGTAATAGGATTTGCCTTGCCTTTTAACGGTACAGTGCTTGATGGCGGGGTTGACAGCCAGGTTGTACGACCTGACGGCAGGGCAGAGCTTTCTGCGCGTTACGGTGTAAAACTTGACGACGGACGCAGTTTTTATATCCAGAACGACGGTATCCGAACCGTCGAGCCGGAGCATGTAAAAACGGTCCTTTCCGGTGGTATCGCCCCAGCCGATAGTTATTATTGTGTGACGAAACCGGAATTTGAAATTTTCGATGAAACATTACGCGTATTAAGAGATCGGCTTTTTATCACCTATGCCACAAGACTGCCTGATCTTGTGATTATCGAGTTCTATATGGTTGAAGCAGGAAAATAAGTTGCGGCGCGAGAAGCAAAGTAAGTTTAAAAATATCAGTAAATGCAAAACCCGGAGCCAAAGGCTCCGGGTTTTATTTATTCATTTTCCAGCTCAGGCGTGTACAGCTTCCAATAGGCACGGCCATGGTTTTTTGCATAGTACAGAGCCTTTTCCGCTGAGTGATACAGTTTCTCAAAGGTTCTTCCGTGTTCCGGGAACATGGAGATGCCGACGGAAACAGAGACGTAGGTACGGATATCATCGTTCAGTATCAGGCGTTTCGTGTTCTTTTCAATGTCTTCTGCTAAATGCATCGCGTTTTCCGGTTTCTCGATGTCCCGCAAAAACACCATGAATTCGTCTCCGCTGATGCGCCCGGCTACGTCCATACCTTTGAAGGTGATCTTGATGATGCCGATGATAGCGCTAAGCACCTTGTCATCTTTGGCATGGTACAGCGTGTCATTGATAGTTTTGAATTTGTCCACGTCGATCATCATCAGCGCGCATTTGCTGCTTTCTTTATTATCTTTATAATAATTGAGCAGAGTCTTTGGCGCGGACAGCATTGTTGATACGCTTTTCCAAAAACTCTCATTCATTGGGAGGCGTGAGCAATTCCGAAAAACCGTGTTTTAAGCATTCGATGTCTTTCTACTTCGGAAGATTAGGAGAAAGGGCAATCACCGGGATGGAAGAAAACAGCTTATCCATGTTTACCTTTTCCACGAGGGAATAGTTGCTTTGCCGCGCAAGATTCAGGTCAAGCAGTAGGGCCGTAATATCCGCGGTGCTCTGAATCAGCATCTGGAAGCCTTCTTCTTCGCTGCCCGCAGTCAAAACCGTGAATGCGTTAGAAAGCTTTTCGATAAATTCAGAGGCCAGGGCACCCGGTGGAACAACCATAAGGATCAGCTTTTTTCTTTCATTTCAGGTTGCTTTCCTCCTTTCTTCAGTAATTATATATGATAGTATAGCACTCGGTGACACGAAATGAATCCTCTTTTTTCTGTTTTTTGCTGCGAAATAATCCTGATTTTCCTGTGAGAATCATTGGAATTTAGATTCCGGCCAGTATGTTAATTATTACATATTTAAAACAATGTCTTCACATTAATTATATAATGATGCTGTAAATATATAAACTGCCTGACCTTCACGTAGCGATAAACAGAAAAATATTTGTGAAATCGCCATTGACTTTTTGACTTTTTGTCAAAAGAGTGATATTATATGTATGCTGGTTGGCACTCTGCATAAAAGAGTGCCAATGAAATCATTCTAGCAAAAGATTTACCGCAGCGCTTCTGCCCGGTAAACAAATTGCATAACATCATTTTGTTTTTTATTTTTTAATATAAAAGGAGCTGTCATAACCATGGAAAATGAAAAAGTTGCAAAAGAAAAGTTTGAGTTTCAGGCCGAGACCAAACAACTGCTGAACTTAATGATTAATTCCATTTACACCAACCACGAGATTTTTCTGCGTGAGCTGATTTCCAACGCCAGCGACGCCATCGACAAGCTGCGTTTTGCGTCCCTTACCCACAGCGAACTGCTGGAAGGGGACAGCGAGTTTGTGATCCGCCTGACCCCGGATGAAAAGGCAAAGACCCTTACCATTACGGATAACGGCATCGGCATGACCAAAGAAGAAGTGATCAAAAACATCGGCACCATCGCCCAGTCCGGTACCAAGGAATTCCTGGCCAAGCTGGAAGAAGCCAATAAGATTGCAAAAAAGGCAGAGGAAGAAGCCGGCAAAGAAGCGAAAACCGACGCAACCACCAAAGACCAGATCGGTCAGTTCGGCGTAGGTTTCTATTCCGCGTTCATGGTTTCGGATAAAGTGACTTTGATAACCCGCAAGGCCGGGGAAAAAGAAGGCTGGAAGTGGGAGTCCGCTGCTGACGGAACCTATACCATCGAGCCCTGCGAGGTGGAAAAACACGGCACCAGCATCACCCTGCAGCTGGGCGAAGCCTATGCGGGCGAAGGGGCGGAACAGGATATGACCAGCTACTGGACGCTGGAAAGCCTGGTGAAAAAATATTCCGATTACATCCGTTATCCTATTAAAATGGAAGAAACCACGGAAGAACCGGCCCGCAACGACAAGGGCGACATCGACGACAAACTGCCGCCCATTAAAAAAACAGAAGACAAGACCCTGAATTCCCAGACCCCGCTGTGGAAACGGAACAAGAGTTCCATCAAGGCGGAAGAATACAACGAATTCTTCAAGCACCAGTTCCACGAATGGGAAGACCCCATGTGGTATTACCACACCCGGGCAGAGGGCACTGTGGAATACACAGCGTTGCTCTACATTCCGGGCAAGGCGCCTGCCAACCTGTATTTCCAGGAATATGAACCGGGCCTGCAGCTCTTCTCCCGTTCCGTATTTATTATGGAAAAATGCAAAGACCTGCTGCCGGACTACCTGCGCTTCGTCAAAGGCCTGGTGGATTCCCCGGACCTGTCCCTGAATATTTCCCGGGAACTGCTGCAGCAGAACCACACCATCAAAGTGATCGGCCGCAACCTGGAGAAAAATATCCTGAAACAGTTGGCGGATATGCTGGCTAAAGAACGGGAAAAATATGAAAAATTCTGGAACGAGTATGGACGTTCCTTAAAGGCCGGCGTATATAACAGCGTGTACGATCCGGACAGCAAAAAGGACCAGCTGGCAGATCTGCTGCTGTTCATGACCA
>JAFSOW010000134.1 GCA_017443165.1 Acidaminococcaceae bacterium
CCTGGTACGATTTCCCGTCCAGGTAATTCATGAAAACTTCCCACTCCAGATCACTGAGGATCATGTTCATCTTATTTTTAATTTCGATAAACTCTTCCCTCCGGATGATCATCTCTTCCGGATTCACCACTTTGGTGCCGCTGGAAATCACGTCCAGCAGGGTCCTGTCCGAATCCTGTTCATAAATGGGCTTATTCAATGACACATAGGAATTCAGCGGAATATGCTTTTGCCGGGTCGCGGTTTTAATGGCCGTTATAATCTGACGGGTTACGCACAACTCCGCAAAAGAGCGGAATGACGCCTGTTTGTCCCGCCGGAAATCCCGGATTGCTTTATAGAGGCCTATCATCCCTTCCTGAATGATATCTTCCCGTTCCGCCCCGATCAGGAAATAGCTTTTAGCTTTTCCCCGCACAAAATTGCGATACTTATGCAGCAGATATTCCTGGGCCAATACACTGTTTTCCGCATTTGCCAGTTCAACAATGTCCTCATCCGGCATATCGGTAAATCTGGCGTAGGGATCGCCGGTCACCCCGTTCATCTATTCTCCACCTTCCAGTAATAGCAAGATAATTCTCTCCCACCCGGGCGGCTGTTTCTTACGTATATTTAAATTATACACGACAGACTGTTGCAACGTCAAACAAAGCGCAGCTCCAAGACCGGAACTCACGTTGCCAGGCTGCAGCATCCGTTATTATTAATAACGGTAAGCCGGCTTATCCACGTCTTAACCTTTCCAGATGCGATGCCACATCCCCGTCAATACGGCCACCCAGTTCCCGCCGGCCTGAACTGCCCGGCAGTTTGTCTATTTTCTCTTTAATTTCTTTTTTTGTCTTATAATAAATTTCCCGGAACTCACGGGCGGAAATGCGGAACGCTCCGGAGCCGAGCACGCTGTCCTGTTCGGCTTTATCGCTGGTAACAACAAAGACTTTGATCCCCTTCCTGGCAATCTGATACGTTTCCCGTTCGATCCAGCTGTCCGCCGTTTCCTGTTCAGCAGTATAAACTACCGTACACCCGCGGATGTGTTCTGTTGCTTCCGGCCCCTTTGCATCCATCGCGTCAAAAACAACAACGGCGTTATAGCCATGAAAGGACGAAAACTCCGCGACCCTGTCTATCAGCATATCACGCGCGTGTTCCAGGTCAGTATCCCGTGTCCCCGCAAAATCCTGCCAGTTATTGATGACGTTATATCCGTCAACCAGGTAATACTCTTTCATTTTGCGGCCTTCTGCATCCGCTGCCGTACCACTTCATACAGCAGAATAGCTCCTGCCGCGGACGCATTCAGGGAGTTTACGCCTCCCTGCATGGGTATCCGGACAAGCATATCGCAGTTTTCCTTTACCAGATGTCCCATACCTTTGCCTTCTGCGCCGACTACCAGTACAAGAGGACGGTCCAGGTCTGTTTCAAAATACAGGCTGTCCCCTTCCATGTCTGCTCCGACGACCCAGAATCCCTGTTCTTTTAAGCTCCGCAACGTCTGGACAATATTACCGATTTGTACTACCGGCACATAATTAACAGCTCCGGCAGAGATCTTTGCCACAACCATGTTCAGCGGGCAGCTTCGCCGCCTGGGCAATAAAACACCGTGCACCCCGGCAGCGTCTGCGCTGCGGATCAGGGCACCAACGTTCTGCGGATCCTGTAATTCGTCCAACAGCAGCAAAAACGGCATTTCATTCCGGGACGCTGCCCGTTCCAAAACCGTATCCAAAGAACTGAAAGCAATGGGAGATGCCAACGCCACAATCCCCTGGTGACGTATTCCCGGAGCCATCCTGTCCAGTTTTTCGGGCTGTACATATTCTACCGGAACTGCCGCGTCCTGCGCCGCTGCGATAATTTTTCCCAGGCTGCCGCCCTGCAGCCCCATTTTAATGAAAATCTTATTGACCGGACGTTTGCTGGACAAAGCCTCAAACACCGCATTACGCCCGGCAATGATTTCTTCTGTCATAAACGCTCCTTTAAGGGAACACTGACCAACCCATCGGACACACCTAGTTAATCAGGTGCTCTTTAAGCAAACCGGCAGCAGAAATACCGCCGGATATAAAAGCCTGAACCTGTGTTTTGCTTACCTGTTTTTATCAGGCAAAAACAGTTCAGCAACATCTTTGCCTTCTGCCTGATACTCTTTTACTTTCGGCAAAATACCGCAGCTCATTTTTCCTTCTTTACAGGTGCCTTTGGCTACACAGTCCGGGCCTGCTTTTTCAAACAATATGGGGGCCACTTTACGGCATTCCGTCAGCATCTTCCAGGCCAGTTCGCGGATTTCCCACTGCGCGCGGTTGCAGCAGCGCAAATTGAAGAAATTGTAGAGCGAACGGGCGTTAAAGGTGCAGACGATTTTCGTTTCTGCCGCATTCGGCAGTACATACCGCGCATCTTCGTTGGCAATGCCGTAATGGTCCGTCAGATCATTATACAGATCCTGCAGATCCTGCATGCACGCCTCAAATTTAGCTTTTGCTTCGGGAATTGCCGCAACAGCAGGAGGCATGATCGATTCAAAATTGTGTTCTTTTACATACCGCTGGGACTGCTGCGAATACGAAGCGATCCTGTGACGGACAAGCTGATGCGTCAGAACACGGGAAACGCCCTCGATAGCAAACGTAAAGGTTACATGTTCAATCGGAGAGAAATGGCCCATGCGCACCAGCATACGGACCAGGCGCGCCGCTTCCTCATCGCTCATCTTTTCCTGGAGTTCCGTAACTCCTACCGGAGAATAACACAATCGCGCGCTTAATGCCACTGATTTGTCCGGATCCGGAGTATGTCTTATCAATACAACCTTCATGATAGTCCCTCCCCTTTGCAAATCTTCTCTTCATTTATTTAAATCCGTTATAGTAACGAAAGGTCCCGCATTTCCCGGGAAATCACCTGAAACGACTGTTCCAGCAAAAACTCCAGCCGTTCCTCCTGATCTGTCAGAAGCAGCCAGCCGCATAAGGCTTCCAGTGCTGTGGCCGAGCGATATTCGCTCACGCTGGCGCTTTTAGGCACCATGGACTTGGCATTGCGTCCCCGATGCACGATGGCCGCCTCTTGTTCAGACAGTCCGGTTTCCAAAACGTGCATCGCTTTAGCCTGCATCACAGCAGATACCATTTTGGCAGCAATCGTGTGGATCACCTGCACATGACTGGACACCGGCAGCAGGCGCATGCGGACATAAAACGTAAACACACTGTCTCCGATCAGCGCCAACACGATAGGATTCATCTGACCTGGGTCA
>JAFSOW010000135.1 GCA_017443165.1 Acidaminococcaceae bacterium
ATGCGGAACGGGTGTACCACAAGAGCATCGAAGAATATATCATCGCCCCCATCCGCCCGTATGCTTATGTAATTGGAAAAGTGCTGGCATCTGTTCTGCGTGGGTTGATTTCCTCCGCCATCATCATTGCCCTTTCCTATGCTTTCGGCGCGCACTTCACCATTACGCCCCTCTTTTTACTGGTGCTGGTTCTGAATTGCGCCATCTTTGCCGAAATCGGTTTTGCCGCCGCCATGTTCCTCTCTACGTATGAACAGATGGGCCAGGTGAATACTTATATCCTGCTGCCCATGTCCTTTTTATGCGGCACCTTTTTCTCCACAAAAGCCTTGCCCGACGCGTTGCGCATTTTTATCGAATGCCTGCCCCTCACCCACACCAGCTACCTGTTGCGGGGCATCGGCAGCGGGGCGGAAGTGTCGCTATGGTCAGTGGGAATCCTGCTGATTTATCTGGTCGTTGTCTTTGTCATCGGCGGCCAGGCGTTTATAAAGCTCAGAAATTAATAAGGAAGTGTACGGATTATGAAAAAATTTCTTTTCTTTTCACTGATGGTAAGCCTGCTGGCCTTTGCTTCTTTCGGCTGTAAGCCGGACAACGCAGCCACGAACGCAGGCAGCAAACCGGCAGTTCAGACCTCGCAAAAAGCTTTTGCGGAAATTACCGATTCTGAAAAACGCAACGTGGTTCTGGCCAAAAAGCCGGAGAGGGTCGTGGTCATGGTGCCTTCGATTCTGAATTACGTGGACGCAGTGGGCGGGACTATTATCGGCCGTCCTTCCGGCAGCAAAGCCTCAGTGATTCCCCCTTCCATGGAAAAAGCCGAAGACGTCGGCCACGTGTTTAACATCAACATGGAAAAAGTGGTAGGGTTAAAGCCGGACCTGGTGTTCATCAATGCGGCGCAGTACCAGAAATTTATAAAAATGCTGGAGACCAACAACATAAACGCTATTACGCTGCAGCCGAAAACCTATGAAGAAACCAAAGAAGCACTGGTTATCACCGGCAAAGTTTACGGAAAATCTGCCGAAGCGGAAAAACTGAACAAAGCAATGGATGATAAAATCGCTGCCACCGTCGCCAAAATGCCGAAAGATCACAAAAAGCGCATCGTGATCCTGCACGCTACGCCGTCCACCGTAACTGTGGAACTGGAAAACAGCATTGCCGGCAACGCGGCAAAAATGTTGGGCTTTGTCAACATTGCCCAGGGCACCACAGCCATTCAGGGCAAACCGGAAAAAGCCCCTTACAGCATAGAAGTACTGGTAGAAAAGGATCCGGAAATCATTTTCATCACCTCCATGGGCGCCCAGGACAAGATTGAAAAACGCCTGAAGGCCGATGTGCAGGGAAATCCCGCCTACAGCGCCTTAACCGCCGTAAAGAACAACAAAGTGTTTATCCTGCCGGAAGATTTATTCCTGACACCTCCGGGCTTACGGTATCCGGACGCAGTGGAACTGATGGCGAAACATGTATTCCCGGAAAACTTTAAATAATATCGGAGGAAAACACTATGGCAGATAAATTGCCGGACGCATCCGAACGGGCGGAACGTTATGGTATTGACCGCAGGGTCTGGCGCGTCGCCATGCTGATCCTGTTTACAGTCCTTGCCGTGACCGGCTGCCTTATGTCCATCGCCTTAGGCGCTGCGGATATTTCGGTTTCCCAGGTCGTGGAAATATTACTGCATCCCAAAGCGAGCCCCCAGGACCAGATTATCTGGAACATCCGGCTGCCCCGGACCATTGTCGGCGCCATGGTAGGTCTTAACCTGTCGCTTTCCGGCGCCATTTTACAGGCCGTCATGCGCAACCCCCTGGCAGATCCGCACATTATCGGCATTTCTTCCGGCGCGGGCATCGCAGGCATCACCATTATGATCCTGTTCCCGGCACTGGAATACCTCATTACGCCGGTAGCCTTTATCGGTGCCATGCTGGCCGCCATCGCCATTTACATCCTGGCCTGGAAGAATGGCATCAAACCAGTCCGAATCATTCTGGCGGGCGTAGCGGTATCCGCATTTTTAAGCGCCGGCATCTCCGGCCTGCTGGTATTCTACAGCGACCGGGTAAACGGCGCCCTGATGTGGATGGTGGGCGGCCTGGCTGCGCGCAGCTGGCCCCATGTTTCCATCATCGTGCCCTACGCATTGATCGGTCTGGCGCTTGCCATCGTCAGTGCCCACTATCTGAACATCCTGCAGTTAGGCGATGAAATGGCCAAAGGCCTTGGCGTAAACGTTGAAGTTACACGCATTGCACTGACTGCCATTGCGGCACTCCTGGCAGCCAGCGCTGTCAGCGTGGCAGGCCTGTTAGGTTTCGTCGGCCTGGTAATCCCCCATGTAGCCCGTCTGATTCTGGGTTCCGACTACCGTTTCCTGATTCCGGGAGCCGCCCTGCTGGGTGTCGCCATCATAACCTTCAGCGATACGTTTGCCCGGGTAGCCTTTGCGCCCATTGAACTGCCCGTAGGCATTATCATGGCGTTCATCGGCGCGCCATTCTTCCTGTTCCTGTTAAGGAGGGAATTATGATGGACAATATGATTGAAGTCAGAGACCTGCAGGTCACACTGTCAGGCAAAACAATTGTACAGCACATGAATGCGGATATTCCCAACGGGAAGATTACCGCCATCATCGGACCAAACGGCTGTGGCAAGAGTACTACGTTGAAAGCCATCTGCCGGATCAATCCCATTTCTGCCGGCCAGATCACCCTGCTGAACCGGAACGTGTGGGACTTCGGTTACAAAGAATTCGCCCAGAAACTGGCTATCCTGACCCAGTCTCCCCAGGCCCCGGCCGATATGACCGTGCGGGACCTGGTGGCCATGGGACGTTTCCCCTACCGCAGCCTCTTTGGTAAAGCCACTAAAGAAGATCAGGAATGTATTGAGTGGGCGCTGGAAGAAACCAGCCTGGTACCCTACCAGCACCGGATCCTGCAGACGCTGTCCGGCGGTGAACGGCAGCGCGCCTGGATTGCCATGGCCCTTGCCCAGAAACCCCAGGTATTACTGCTGGATGAACCCACCACCTATCTGGATATCTGCCACCAGCTGGAAGTCATGAAACTGTTGGACCGGTTAAACCGGGAGCTGAAGCTGACAGTCGCGCTGGTACTCCACGATTTAAACCAGGCAGTACAGTTCGCCCACCATGTCGTGGTCATGAAGAAAGGAACATTGGTCACAAGCGGCAACCCGGCAGACGTAATCACGGTAGACCTGCTTAAAGAAGTATTCCGTGTCAAAGCGGAGGATGTATATACTTCGGACGGTGTACGCACACTGGTACCGCTGGATTTGTATTAATCAAATAAAAAAGCGACCGGCCACGCCAGTCGCACAAAAGAAAACACCGGAATCTTTTCATGCGGATTTACATTATCCTATACAGTTAATGCAAATCCGCATGACGCTTTTCAGCCCGACTCCACAAACCAAAAAAATGAAGAGGAATCATCAGAAAAGGGTTAGCTTATGCTAACACACTGCGTAAAAATTTGGTTAGCCTTCGCTAACCAAATTCATTTTACCGTATTACGACTCATTTGTCAAGCGTTTTTGAAAAACTGAAAGCTTTAACTTTCCGCTTACATAAACACGTGAGGCGCCCCCGGGGGCAGCAAATTCAGCAGATCTGCCAGGAAATAGGCCGATGCGGGAATCAGAATCCCAAACGCCGTGCCCCAGGCCTTGTCCCCGTTTTGAAAATTACGGTAACAGCCACGGACGCTGCAAAGAAAAACGATACCCCAGATAAAAATAAGGGAAGTAGTGGTACTTTCTCCACCCGGAAACATGAATCAACACCTTCTTTTCTAAAGATAACAATACATTAATACGTTTAACAAAAGCCTTGCGTATCTGAAATGCGTTGTACTGCTTTCTTATAC
>JAFSOW010000136.1 GCA_017443165.1 Acidaminococcaceae bacterium
ATGATATTTCGCCATCAGGGCCGACCTGCTTTGCGCATAATAACGGAGAAACGCGTCTTTACAGGTATGCCCGATGGGTACGATACGATCCTTGTTGCCTTTGCCATGCAGCAGGACAAAAAGCCCGCTCAGGTCCACATCTGCCAGCCGCAGGCCGGCCAGTTCTGACACACGGCAGCCCGTAGCATACAGCATCTCCAGAACCGCCTGGTCCCGCAGCCCCAGAGGCGTAGCATCAGGCAGGTCCAACAGGGAATCGATTTCCGTTTCCTCCAGAAATACCGGCAGCCTTTTATCCAGTTTCGGCGTCCGGACCTTGGTAAAGGGATTTTGTCCCACATACTCTTCCCGTAATAAAAACTTGTAGAAAGAACGCAGGGACGAAATCCGTCTGGCAATGGTCCTTCTGGCATAGTTCTCGTGATTCATCCAGGCAAGATAGGAACGGATATGAACGACCTGAACCTCACTCCAGTTAAAGCCCGTCCCGGCTTTGGCAGTCATAAACTGCTCAAAATCGGTAATATCCCTCCGGTAATTCTCACCGGTCAGCCTGGAACCGTTCTTTTCAACCAATAAATAAGTATAAAATTTTTCAGCCCATTCTTTGCGCAACTCTGCTTGCGACAAAAAATTCACTCCCCTGGAAACCATAAACCGAATATAACGAGATAAGATTTATTTTATAACTGTAAAATCAACTTGCTCTATACTACCACATACTACCACGAGTTTAGAAAATAAGCAAATTTATTTTTTTGAACTTAATATGAATTTTTCGAATATTCAAAAACAGTGTTCTTTTAGAAAAATGAACGGTTCTTCTTATTCTCTGTTCCCCAGCCCGGAACACCGTTCCGTCACCTGTCCAAACGCCTGCAGAGCTCTCTGGGACAACAGTTCATTCCGGAATCTTCTTTTGCGCACTCTTTTTTCCAGGGGCGGCATGATGCCGTAATTCACATTCATCGGCTGGAAGTCCGTAATAGCAGGATTGCTGATATAATGGGCCAGAGCCCCCATGGCCGTAACTTCCGGAAAATCAACAGGGGGCAGCCCCTGCAGCGCGCAGGCTGCCTGGATGCCAACCATCAGGCCGGACGCTGCAGATTCCACATACCCCTCTACCCCCGTCATCTGTCCGGCAAAAAAGAACCTGGGATTTGTCCGCAGGCGGAAATCCGCATTCAGCAATTGGGGCGAATTCAGGTATGTGTTTTTATGCATCACGCCGTAACGCACAAACTCCGCATTTTCCAGACCGGGGATCATACGGAACACCCGTTTCTGTTCCGGCCATTTCAGGTGGGTCTGGAATCCTACCAGATTGTACAGCGTGCCCGCCGCGTTGTCCTGCCGAAGCTGTACGACCGCGTACGCTTCCTGCCCCGTTCGGGGATCCCTTAGACCGATGGGCTTCAGAGGCCCGAAGCGCATGGTGTCCTCACCCCGGTATGCCATCTCTTCAATGGGCATGCAGCCTTCAAACACATTATGTTCAAAATCTTTGACTTCAGCAGTTTCCGCTTCTTTTAAGGCTTCATAAAACGCCAGGTACTCTTCTTTTGTATAAAAAGGACAGTTAAGATACGCCGCCTCCCCTTTATCATAACGGGAAGCGCGGTAAATAATATCGTAATCCAGTGAATCCCCTTCCACAATAGGGGCCGCCGCGTCAAAGAAATGCAGATACTCTGCCTTGATGATGCGCTGGATCGCTTCACTCAGGGCCGGGGAAGTCAAAGGACCGCTGGCAAAAATCACCAGGCCGTCCAGATTTTCCGGTTCCGTCACTTCTTCTTCCACCACCGTTACCAGCGGATGCTCCCTGATAAAGGTCGTGATCGCTTTCGCAAACATGTCCCTGTCTACCGCCAGGGCGCCTCCTGCCGGGACCCGGTTGGCGTCGGCAGCTTTCATAATTATGGAGTCCAGCCTGCGCATCTCTTCTTTCAGGAGACCTACTGCGTTTTCTACGTTGGCAGCCCGGAAAGAGTTGCTGCAAACCAGTTCCGCAAAGAATTCTGTTTTGTGTGCCGGGCTGGATTTGCCCGGGCGCATTTCATGCAGGATGACCGGTATGCCCCGGCGGACAAGCTGCCAGGTTGCTTCGCTTCCCGCGAGACCGGCCCCGATAACATGGACCGGCCGGCTCGAATTTATAAACTGTTCCATCATGTTCTCTCCGTCACAACTGAATTATGATATAAACCGCCGAAAACCTGTGTCCTGCGCGTTTATTCTGCGGTTTTTCAGAAAATGGACAGGAGGATGGGCCGACTCTCATCCTCCTGCAGATTAAACCGCTTCTTCAGTTATTTAAATACACAATACGGTCTGCTGCTGCAGACTCTTTTAAACAATGCTTCGCGTACTTTACTAGTACATTAAAGTCGCGCCGTTTATTCTTCCGCTTTTTTTACAGTATTCCCGGCACCTTTTTTCCTGGAACCGGTTTTCTTTGTACGTTTCTTTTTTGCCGTTTTTCTTTTCGCTGTTTTCTTTTCTGTATCCGCGGTTTCGCCCTCAATAAGCGAGGCCGTTGTCACCTTTTTCCTGCGACCTACACGCTTAGGCGCGGCATTGGTGCATTCCGGATCAGAACAAAAATATTTTATCCTGCCATTGCCCTCTGTCCGCTCCAGCAACTGCTTACCACAAACCGGACAGGGTTTGTCGGTAGGTCTGTCCCAGGAAGTAAAATCGCATTCCGGATAATGTTCGCAGCCATAGAAGACACGGCCCGTTTTAGTCCTGCGCTGCGTCACCTCGCCGCCGCACTTGGGACAGGACACACCGATTGTTACCAGCAGCGGTTTGGTATTATGGCACTGGGGGAAACCCGAGCAGGCCTGGAACTTGCCGAACCGGCCTTCCCGGATGACCATGTCCTTGCCGCACAGTTCACACTTTTCACCGCTTAACTGCAACGGAGGCGGATCCTTGGGAATCACCCGGTCCGCTTCTTCCAGCAACTGTTCAAAAGGTTTATAAAAATCGGCAAGCGTTTTTTCTTTTTCCACCTGATGGGCCGCAATCGCATCCAGTTCATTCTCCATACGGGCAGAATACGGGATGTTGATGATATCACCGAAATGACCCGTCAGCATGTCCGCCACTTTGACACCTAACTCAGTCGCCATCAGCTTTTTGCCATCCCGGACTACATAACCCCGGGTCTGGATTGTCTGGATAATGGGCGAATACGTGGAAGGACGTCCGATTCCTTCCTCTTCCATTTTCCTGACCAGGGAAGCTTCCGTGTAATGTGCCGGGGGCTCGGTAAAATGCTGTTCACCGGGCAGTACTTTATATAAAGTCAGCACGGTACCGGATTTAATAAAGGGTACTTCGGTCTGCTTCTCCGCGTTCAGTTCTTTCTTATCCGCCAGGCACAGATGACCGTCAAAAGTCATGACAGAGCCTGTTGCTTTTAATTCGTAGGCGCCGGCTCCGATGGTCAGCGCGGTCTGTTCAAATTCCGCCGGAGCCATCTGGCTGGCAACAGTCCGGTCCCAGATCAGTTTGTACAGACGGTACTGCTCTTTTGTCAGGAACGGCTCTATTTCCTCCGGTTTTCTTTCGATGGAAGTGGGACGGATAGCCTCGTGAGCGTCCTGGGCATTGCTCTTATTACTGAACACATTGGGCTTTTCCGGACAGTATTTGTCGCCGAAATCCTGCTTTACCAGTTCACGGACTGCGTCTACAGCCTCTGCCGCCAGACGGGTGGAGTCCGTTCTCATGTAAGTAATCAGACCGGCAGAACTCTTGCCGATACTGATGCCTTCATACAGCTGCTGGGCCACCATCATGGTCCGGCGGGTCGTGAAGTTCAGCTTATGGGAAGCTTCCTGCTGGAGCGTGCTGGTGGTGAACGGCGGCAGCGCACGACGGGAAACTTTTTTACGGAAGGCAGCTTCCACCTTATAGGCCGCCTGTTTCAGATCGTTTTCCACTGCCAGCGCTTCCCGGGCATTGTGCATTTCCAGCTTATTGCCGTCCTTTTTGACAGCTTCCGCCTCAAACAAAGGAGCCCCGGCTTCCTCACGCAGCTTTGTCTTAATCGTCCAGAACTCTTCCGGAACAAATTCCTCAATGACCTTGTCCCGGTCCGCAATGATCTTCACTGCCACGGACTGTACACGGCCGGCGCTCAGGCCTTTGCGCACCTTGCGCCAAAGCAGCGGGCTCAGCTTATACCCTACCAG
>JAFSOW010000137.1 GCA_017443165.1 Acidaminococcaceae bacterium
CAGAAATAGGCCCGGATCCCCACGTACACATCCCGTTTGCTGCCATGGAGCAGGTCCAGGCTCTCGCCAACCAGGAATATATCGTCTTTGATCATATATTCTCCGCCAAAGCGAAGCTTACTGTCGTCAAAATCGTACAACTGGGAATAGATACGGAATCTTTTGTTAATATCGTATCCGAGTCCTACGCCGAATTTCCCCTGCATAGCCCCCGCGCTGACATCCAGTCCGTGGAACCGCTTCCCGAGATACAGGTCAAGCTTGGTGTCGTTCCCGATGCTGGACGCACCCAGATAGCCAAACGTTCCTTTTTTCGGCTTCTCAAACCGTACCCCGAAATTACTCCGCCAGTCACCGCCCCTGATATTGTGGAAAATATCAGCATGGCTTTTTACCTTCATGCCGTCACCCATGCCTAAAATCTTGTTGGCCCGTTCCGTTACGCCACGGGCGTTATGGATGGTTGCCTTCAGATCTTCTTTCGTCTGGGGATCTTTTGCAACATCTGCCAGCGTATTTGTGATCGCTTCCAGATTTTTGCTGGTCACTGCCAGATTCTGCGCCATCACGGCAACATTTCTCCCGGTCTGGCCATTGGCATCCACGCCCTGCATCAGGCTTTCCAGATGTCCCATGGCCTTATTCATCCGTACCGTCATCTGGTTGAACTGGGCGATCATATTCTTAATTTCCGCCTGGTTTTCTTTTGCGGAATCCGCCATCACCTTCGTGAAGATTTTCATGTTGTTACTGATATCACGGGCATTAATAAAGCCGTCCCGCATGGACTTCTGGACTTCCTTGTCACCGAAAACATTATTCAGGGCATCCGCTATGCCTTCTACTTTTTCCAGCACCTTTCCGGAATTTGCCATGAAGTCGTTGATATCCCCGCCGGGCTGGCCGGTCAGGCTGCTGCCCGGTTTCAGATACACGCCGCTGTACTTTTTAGGCGCGCGTATATCTACATATTTTTCCCCCATCACGCCGTCCGAACCGATAGAAAACTCTGCCTCCTGTGGTATCTGCACGTCTTTGTTGACATGCATGGTGACCATGACCTGGTCCGGTTCCACTTTCGCTTCCTTGACGGTCCCGACGGGAACGCCGGCATACCGTACCGGACTCCCTACCTGCAGACCGTTCACCGAGGGATAAGACACATGCAGATCATAACCGCTGTCAAATAATTTAAAGGCTCCCAGAAAGCTGATCATAGCTGCCAGAATCACTGCCCCGCCCAGCGTCAGCGCTCCAACCTTTGTCTCGCTTGTGCTCATCGAAATGCCTCCGTTGCTCCTGCAATCTCTTCCCCGGTGATAAATCCCCGGATAAGAGGATTCTCCGAATGTTTGAATTCTTCCGGTGTTCCCACCGCTACAATCTTCCCGTTATTAATCAGCGCGACCCTGTCGGCCGCCACGTACACGGAATCCATATCGTGGGTCACCAGTATGGAAGTCACCTTATGCTTACGCTGTGTTTCCCGGATCAGGCGGCTGATATTCATCATACGTATTGGATCCAGGCCTGCCGTGGGTTCGTCATAAAGGACGATGCGCGGTTCAATCGCCAGCGCCCTGGCCAGGCTCACACGCTTTTTCATGCCGCCGGAAAGCTCCACCGGGTACAGATGCTTCGCGTCCTCCATCCCCACATCCTGCAGCAGGCCGTCCACTTTCTGCCGCACTTCCTCCTCCGGCAGCCGGAAATGCTGCCGCAGGCCAAAGGCGACATTTTCTCCTACGTCCAGAAAGTCGAACAATGCGGAATACTGGAACACCATCCCTATATGCTTACGAATCTCATTCCATTCCTCTTCCGTCAGGCCGGATACATCCTGCCCTTCGATAAAGACCTTCCCTCCTGTGGGAGCCAGCAGCCCGATCAGCACCTTCAGGATGGTACTTTTACCTGTACCCGAAGGTCCGATGACCGCCATGGTCTCACCCTTTTTCACTTCCAGGTCAACTCCCTGCAGCACTTTCTTCTCGCCAAAGGCGAGTTCCAGCCCCTGCAGCGAAATTACAGATTCCGCCATAGCGCCTCGCTCATTTATCTACATATAACAAAACTGTCAGAAAGTAATCAAATATAAAAATCAGTATGATGGAAAGGACTACCGAAGCCGTAGTGGCCAGACCTACGCCTTCCGCGCCCTGTTTCGCGTTCAGGCCTTTAAAGCAGCCTGTGATACTGATAATTGCGCCAAATACAACTCCTTTGATCATACCACCGAAAAGATCAAAGGGCTCACAAAACTGCTTAATGGAATTCAGGTACGTCATGGAACCGATATCCGCATAGTAATGGGCCACAAAAAAGCCGCCCGCGTTGCCGATAAAATTACCGAAAACGATCAGCACCGGCATCATCAGCGCCACCGCCAGAAAACGGGGCGCCACCAGATACTGCACCGGACTGGTAGCCATGACCCGCAGCGCATCGATCTGTTCCGTCACTTTCATGGTGCCCAATTCCGCCGCGATGGCCGCGCCGATACGCCCGGCCACGACAACCCCCGTCAGAACGGGAACCAGTTCCCGCCCCATGGCGATTGCCACTATGCCTCCTACGGTTCCGGAGGCTCCCAGTTCAACAAATTCTTTCGCCGTCTGCACAGAGAATACCATACCGGTACACAGCATGGTCAGCAGGACGATAGGCAGGGAATCCGCGCCCAGAAGCGCCATCTGCCGCAGCATTTCCTTTATGTTAACTTCCCTTAGTTTGGACAGCGTATCCAAAAAGAGCAGCATCATCCGTCCGGCGGCCCGGCAAAAATCCAGGACTATGGCGCCAACAAACGCGCATACATCTTGAAACATATGCTGCTCTCCTTTCCCCGGAAAACGGAACTGTTATCACAGGCTGTTCCGGTAATACCAAAACTAATCAGTTAATAAATCCCTGAATGGATCATACAAAAAACTTATGGCAATTTTAAGGCAGTCTGACCGTGACTTTCTGCTCGCCATCCACAATATAATCGATTGCCACAGACTGTTTATTACGCCCGCCTTTCAGCAGGGATGCCAGCGATTCTTCTTCCTCTTCCTCCCGGACAGCCTTCCGTTTACGGTCCTCCGCAAATTCTATGATAATATCGTTATTGCGGTCCGCCTGATTGACTTCCCGGATATAGTCAGACAGCTTGACATCTTTTTTCTTCTCTTCCTTTTTGGCCCGGTCTTCCTCTCCTTCTTTCTGTTTCCGCAACAGTTCCTGGACCCAGGCCATAGAAGCGCCGCCCCTCACATTTAACCGCACTTCGCCGCCCGCGTCTTTGGGCAGTTTATATGCAACGGTCCGGACAAATTCTTTTTCCCGGTAAGGTTTCAGCGTCACCTGCAAATGGATCGTATCCCCCGGTTTCGGCTCTTTTTCCTGCACCGAAACCTTCTTTATCTCCGCGATCAGGGCCTCCGTACTGGCATCCACATTCACGTCAATATTCGTGATCCTGACCTTTTCCAGCTTGTTCTGGAGCAATACCTGCACGGTTTCCTGCAGTTCGGCCGGCAACGGTTTTACCACGGACTCCTTGTCATAATACATATTATCACGGGAGATATGCAGCAGTTCGCCCTTCTCATCCCGGGCCGTTATATCGAACCGGATCCGGGCGCTTCCCCCTTTGCCGTGGTCTACAGTCTTAGCAGCCTGGCTCACCAGGACAGAAGCTGCCAGCTTGTGGGCCAGCTGTTCATCGTTGACAAGTTTGACCCTGGCGCTCCCGTTCTGTGACCGGGTGGAATCCGAAGCCGAAACATACATGGGTATGTAAGCAGGCAGACGTCCGATCTGCCCCGCGACCCCCGCGCCGCGGTCCTGGCTGAACGTGCCCGCCGCTGCGCCGATGTTGCCTATTTTATATGCTGCCTGCAGATTCGGAAGGGACGCCAGCACCCATGTCTTTGTCAGGAAGAAATCCGCGGCGCCACGGCTCATAAAGGGATGGCCAAAGGCCAGAATCCTGCCCTGTTCATCCGTCCAGGTCACCGTGCCCAGCGCGCCCAACGTCAGATCACCCTGTATCAGGGCTACGCCCACGGAACTGCCCGGTTCCAGATCTTTAGCTGACGAAGCAGTACCGGAAGCGCCGTTATCCGCAACTGTCATGCCAAAGGGTTCCAGCCCCTCTTCCAACAGCGAAATGCCTGCAGGTGTAAATCCCCCTGCCAGCAGCGGCGTGCCTTTGGGCAGCAAAGAAGGGGAAACGGCCCTGTGGGGTTCCGGCTTGTCAAGTATATCCAGCATGTCATGGATCGGTGTCAGCAGGCAGTAGTGCGGGTCGGTAAAAGCCTTGCCGTAGGCAATGGCGCCTGCCAGCCTGCCGTCAATGTAGACCGGGCTGCCGCTCATCCCCTGGGCAATGCCGCCGCTGCGCGCCATCACGTCCCCGCCGGCCCTGATCAGAATCTGATAGCCCATGGAATCACTGCCCGTGACCCCCAGCACTTCCACCGGAAAGGTTTCTATGGTGTCACCGGAAATTACGGTCTTCGCATAACCCCGCATCCCCGCTTTCAAATCCTCCACGGGCATCAGCGGAGTCCTGGCAAAAGTCCGGGACGCCACAGATAAAAACAAAAAAAGCAAAAGAAATAGTTTCTTCATGGATGAATTCCTTTTTTATTGCATAATACAGCTATTATAATATTTAATTATACAACGAAAAAAATAATTTGGCAAAACACTTTGTGCAGAATTCACCGTTGTGACAAATTTACATTACCCTGGGGAAATCAGGCTGCACCTGCTATTTTCTGAACACGCCGAGACCGATACTTACCGGCCGCTCCGAACCGTCAGAAGGGCGGTTCATAATTCTGCCGTCCAATACCATTTCCGAAGAACCCCCACCGTCGAAATTGACAGCGGAAACCGCCCCGAAACGCTTCAGATACTGCGCAAACTCTTTTAACGTCATGCCGGCCGAATTCTGGCTGCGGCCGTCCACGACCATCAGCAGGACGGTTCCGTCCGCGGTAACGCCTGCCCCGGTCCGGGGCGCACGTCCAAAAGCAATATCCGATGCAATCGCTTCCTCCCTGACGCGGACATTGACCTGCCCGTTTTCCAGCAGGAGAGGCCCTGCTCCCACAACCAGCCCGGCCTCATCGGCCGTACGACTGCCCAGGGTCTGGTCGATCGCGACCCTGTCGCCACGCCTCACACGCGCCAGCGCATCCGCATTTACGCCGTGGCCGGATATGACAAGCGAATTATTGTCCAGCGCCATATTCCCTTTGGCGGAAACCTCCACGGCCCGCCCCTGGCGGATCCGGATTTCACGGCCGTGTTCATTGGTCCGGGTAGCGCTGCCGTAGTTCCGGTTGAAAAGCACCAGGTCATTTGTAATCCGCTGCCGGTTCAGGCCCTTTATGGTAAGGATACGGCCGCCCGGCAGGGAAACCGTCCCCCGGTAGGCCAGATCCTTCTGTACGGAAGCCTTTCCTTCTTTATCCACCACAAACGCGCTGCGGGGCGTGGCGTCCGTGCCAAAAAAACTGCCGTTCCATTTACAGTTCCCGATGACCCAGCCATCCGTATCAAAATAGCAGGCATTGACAGCCGCCCTGGCGCCGCTCGCCGCCACAGCCCGGGAAAGCCTTCCCCGGCCGTTGGCATTGCCTGCGCCGGAAAAAGGCCGCAGCTCGTAGTTACTGCCCGGGGCCAGGCTCAGCACATACAAACGCACAGGCAGACCGCTCATGTCATCCTGCCAATAAGTGTAGGCAAGACCGCCTCCCAGATCTTTTGTTATTTTTACAATCTGGATGCGGTATACGTCTATAACAAGGCGGTTTGGTTTCTTCAGCACAATAACCTTATGCTGCGCCGGTTTCTTCAGGTTGATCTGCAGGCGCGATGATTTTTTCCCTGTTTTTTCTACTGAAACATCTTTCACCGAAGCATCGTTAAAAGCCTGCTGCAACTTCTTCGTTACAGCCGTATCGATGTCCAGGGTGATCCTGTCCTGCGTACTGCTGTCTTTAAATTTTGCCGGACTGTCCATATCCAGCACGATACGTATCCTGGCGGCGCCGCTGCCCGCCCGCATGCCAGTGATCTGCGCCTGCGCAGAAGCATGCAGCAACACGAAACACACAGTAAGAAGCGGAATGAGCCTGCCCGCTCCTGTCAAAATCCGAAACAAAAAATTATTCATTGTCCATAACCCTGTAAAATCAGCAGGACGGTATGGAATCAAATCGCAAACAATCCTTCCAAAACCGTCCTGAAAATATTCCGTTTTTAAAACATGGCGTTGCTGTACACGGTGCCGGGCCGGAGTTTGTCCAGATTTTCCAGCGCCTTACCGGTACCGATGGCCACACAGTCCAGCGGATTCTCCGCCACGAATACGCGAATGCCGGTATCCTCTTCCAACACCCTGGCAAAACCGCCCAGCAACGCACCGCCGCCGGTAAGGTAAATGCCGTTGTCCACAATGTCAGCCGACAGCTCCGGCGGGCATTTTTCCAATACGGAACGGATTTTCCCGATCAGGGTCTCCAACGGTTCTTCCAGCGCCTTCCGGACATCCTCGGAGGTTACCGTTACGGTGGTCGGAAGACCGTTGATTCCGTCCCGCCCGCGGATCGTCATGCTTTTAATCTCCGCGCCGGGATACACATTGCCGATTGTTTTTTTGATGCTCTCCCCTGTCGTATCCCCTATCAGCAGGTTGTATTCCTTTTTTACATAACGGACGATACTCTCATCAAACTTATCGCCGCCGATGCGGACGGAATCGCTGTCTACCACGCCGCCCAGGCTCAGGATGCCGATATCGGTAGTGCCGCCGCCGATATCCACCACCATTTTCCCGGAAGGAACCATGATGTCCAGCCCCGCTCCCAGTGCCGCCGCCAGCGGCTCTTCAATGAGATACGTCTTGGATACGCCGGCCTGGATCGTGGCTTCCAGTACGGCACGCTTTTCTACGGAAGTGATGTGTACCGGAATGCAGGTCATGACCCGCGGTTTAAAAAAGAAACTCTTCCCCGCCACCTTGTTCACGATGTATTCCAGCATCTTCTGGGTAATTGTATAGTTGGCGATTACACCTTCCTTTAACGGGCGTACCGCCACGATTCCCTGGGGCGTGCGGCCCAGCATATCCCGCGCTTCCGCCCCTACTGCCAGGATCTTGTTTCCCGCTTTTTCCACCGCCACTACCGACGGTTCGTTCAGCACGATCCCCTTACCTTTTACATAAACCAGAATATTGGCCGTCCCCAGATCGATGCCAATGTCTGTATGTCCACCAAACATATTGTTTCTCCCGTCCTGTCAGTCTTTTACGCTGATGCGCTGGATATCCGCTCCCAGGCCCTTCAGCTTACCGACGATATCCTCATAACCGCGGTCGATATGGTGCAGATTGCCGATAGTCGTCGTGCCCTCCGCTACCAGCCCGGCCAGAATCATGGCGGCGCCGGCCCGCAGGTCAGAGGCATTCACTTCACAGCCTGTCAGCTTGGCAGGACCTTCTATGATTGCGCCCCGGGCGCCGGTGGTAGCAATATTCGCGCCCATGCGGTTCAATTCCACCACATGCATGAACCGGTTCTCGAACACCGTTTCCATCACCGTGCTGCGGCCCTGGGAAATCGTCATCATAGCCATAATCTGCGCCTGCATGTCCGTGGGGAAACCGGGATAGGGCAGGGTTTTCACATTCACGCCCTTCAGTTCTCCCGGGCAGGCCACATGGATCCGGTCAATATCCTCTTCAATCAGTACGCCGGCCTCACGTAATTTGGCCAGCAATGGTTTCTGATGTTCCGCCAGCACATTCTCTATAATGACATCGCCGTGGGTCATGGCTGCCGCGATCATGTAGGTACCCGCCTCAATACGGTCGGGAATCGCGATATGCTCCGCCCCGTGCATGTGTTTTACGCCTTCGATACGGATCACATCCGTTCCTGCGCCCCGGATACGGGCCCCCATCTGATTCAGATAGTTAGCCAGATCGACGATTTCCGGCTCTTCCGCCGGATTTTCCAGCGTAGTGGTCCCTTCCGCCAGACAGGCTGCCATCATGATATTTTCCGTAGCGCCCACGCTGGGGAAGTCCAGATAAATATCCGCGCCCTTAAGTCCGTTGGGTGCATAAGCTTCCACAAAACCGTGGTCCTGGGAAATCTTCGCGCCTAATGCTTCAAAGCCCTTTAAATGCAGGTCGATGGGCCGGCTGCCGATCGCACAGCCACCCGGCTGGGAAATACGGGCATGCCCCATACGGGCCAGCAGCGGTCCCAGCACCACAAACGAAGCCCGCATGGTACGGACCAGCTCATACGGGGCCTCATAAGCTAATATCCTGGATGTGTCCAGGGTAAGCTCATGTTCCCTGCTGTCATCGATTTTAACGCCTAAATATCTCAATACGCCGCAAATGGTGCGAACGTCTTCCAGCTTGGGTATCTCGTCCAGATGACTGGGCGTCTCTCCCAAAATAGATGCTGCAATAATAGGCAGCACCGCATTTTTCGCCCCGCTCGTCTTTACTGTGCCAACCAGGCGGTTGCCGCCTCTGACAATCAACTTATCCACAAGCTTACCCCCTACCGTTGATTATTAAGTGTGTCTGAAACCTTACATAATAAACACTGATTCAACGAATTCGCGAGATAACCGAAAGCATTTTCAGTGTTTTCCTTACAATTAAACTCTATCATTATAAGCGTCATTTAGCAAGAGGAAACGAAAAAATTTTACTTCAGTTCCCCTGTGCCGCGGGCGCAAAAAGAAAACGCCACGCCTGTAAGCGCAGCGCCCGTAATGAAATTATATATCCTACTACTTACTACTTGTCCAGGTTGCTGAGATTCTTTGCCACGGTTTCCTGCAGCTTCTTTTCCTTCAGCTTTAAAAGTTCAGCATGCTGTCTTTCCTGTTCCGCACGCTCTTCTTCCAGTTCCTTCATGCGCTTCGCCTTGGCCGCCCTGCGTTCCTCGCGAAGCTTTTCCAGTTCTTCCTCGCTGATCTGGTTCTTTTCGAGCTCGTGCTTGCGCTCCATCTCCATCTCGGCGCGTTCCGCCGCGATGCGCCGCTTCTCTTCCTCGCGCTTATGATCTATCTCCAGCTGCGCTTTCTGCTCAAAGGAAAGATCCACGGTACGGGCCGCGCGCTGCCGGTAGAACAGGTAAACCACAACCACGGGCCAGAAAATAAAGGTTGCCGCTACCCAGAAGTTCTTGTTGGGAACTTCATGTTTGATAGCATCCTTATACACATAATACGCTACTACGCAGCGTATCGCGATCTGTGCCAAACGTATTAATAACTGCTCGTTCATGATGCTTAAATCCCTGTCCTCCGACGGTCAGCAAGTATGTTGTAGTAGGTTTCTTTTTCTCTGATAAGCTTCTTCAGCTCAGCGATCTTATCCGGTTCAAACTCTTTCCTGAGCTGGGCCCTGAGGTCCGCAATCTCACTCTTGAGCTGCCCCATACGGTTGCCGGCTAAACTGCTCAAAGCATCTTTTGCCATATTTCTCCTTAGCCTCCTAAAAACAGTGCGGCCTGGCCGCTGAATCTTCTCTTAAAGCCCCTCCCCTTTTACTTTTCAGGCGCGTTGGGGTCGGGAAGCGGCACCAGTTCCGCTGCCTGGCGTTTGCAGTCGTTGA
>JAFSOW010000138.1 GCA_017443165.1 Acidaminococcaceae bacterium
CATCGCAACGCTTTGCATAATTCTTTTTGTAGTTCGCTGCATTCCTCAATGGCAATAACCACTTGTGCTTCGATTCCGTATTTTGCCAACAATTCCCAACACAAATCAATGTTTTCTTCGTTCAGCATCACTCTACTCCTTTTCCTTCTGCCTCAACAACCTTCACCGGGCCAAAGATCGAACCAAAAAGCAGCAAATCCATCAGAAGAAGGTACTTTTCACCCAAACAGCCCACACGAACTTCACCGCCGGCGATGTACACAGTTCCAAGCGTCCTCTGACCCTCCAACGAAAACTCTAGCTGGCTGCCGGAATAAATCTCTTCACCATCAGCTGTACGCCCGATAAAAATCCCTACCGACTCCGGATCCACGTCAAACCGATGTTCCTTTGTCACAATACTTGCGTACTCTAGCTGGGTGTATTCCGGCGGAATATACGCTCCGTACACCCATTCCCCGTTTGGCCGCCGGCCACGAAATTTAAACTGCGTCATACTTTTCACGCTCCCATCGTACTTGCCCGCAGCAAGGGCATACCCAAACACCATAACCCTGTTTATAATCCATCGGCTGCCCGCCGCATTTGTGGCAGCGGACTTTTTTCGGCAGATGCTTTCGCCTAAGCCGTCGGCTGACCTTGCTCATAAAAGCCCTCCCTTTCGTCAATTTTCGTCTCTGCCTTCCTTCGGCCGATACTTATCAACCCTTGCCTTCAGACTCTGCAGGACGAACTCCTGCGCTTTATCCTTGGCCGCCAACGCCTGGATCATATCGTCGTCCCGGGTGCCCTCACAAAGCAGGTGGTGGACGATAACTTTCTCTTTCTGGCCCTGACGGTGCAACCGTTTATTTGCCTGCTGGTAAAGTTCCAGGGACCAGTTCAGGCCGAACCAGATCACATGGTTCCCACCTTCCTGCAGGTTCAGCCCGTATGCACAGCTGGCCGGATGCGCCAACAGAACATCAATCTTGCCGGCGTTCCAGTCCGCCTCATCCGCCGGACCTTCCAGCAACCGGACCCGGAGTTTTGTCCTGGCCAAAGCTTCCTGGATCCTGGCCTTGTCGTGCCGGAAATTATAAAACACCAATGCGCTTTTCCCGTTCAGCCGCTCGATCAGCTCCATAAAGGCGTCCAGTTTACAGTCGTGGATCTTGAACCACTGTCCGTTCTCCCCGTAGATCGCCCCGTTGGACAGCTGCTGCAGTTTGTTGGAAAGTGCCGCCGCACTGGCCACATCGATCACGGTTCCCTCTTCCAGTAGCTCCAGAACCATCTGCCGTTCCAGCTCGTTGTACGCAGCAGCTGCTTTATCATCCAGGGCGACCGGGATATCGTTGTACGTGATATCCGGCAGCTGCAGGTAATCCTCTGCCTTCATAGAAATGCAGATATCGGAGATCTTCTCCATGATGGCCTGCTCCGCCCCGGCCTTCGGGTCATATGTGTAAATGACATCACGGCTGCGTCGTCCCGGATCGAAGTACCGGTTCTGGAAATGTGTGAAGTATTTACCCAGGCGCTCTCCCTGATCCAACAGGAACACCTGGCTCCACAGATCCGCCAGCCCGTTCGGGGAAGGCGTGCCGGTCAGCTCCACGATCCGGGTGATATGGCTCCGGATAGCCGCCAGGGCCTTGAACCGTTTGGCCTTGTGGCTCTTGAAACTGCTGGACTCGTCCACGACCACCATGTCAAACGGCCAGTCGTTCCGGAAATATTCCACCAGCCACACCACATTTTCCCGGTTGATAATATAAATATCCGCCGGCGTGTACAGGGCCTTGATCCGCTTCTGCGTGCTCCCCAGCACCGTGGAGAACCGCAGGTTTTTCACTACGTCCCACTTGGCCGCTTCCCGCTGCCATGTCGCTTCGGCCACTTTCTTCGGCGCTATGACAAGGACCTTCCGGATCTGGAACCGGCCATATTTCAATTCGTTGATGGCCGTCAGGGTGATGATCGTCTTGCCAAGCCCCATGTCCAGGAACAGCCCCATCGCCGGATGCGTTATCAGCTGGTCGATGCAGTGCTGCTGATACGGATGCGGCTCAAATCTCATTCCCCTGCACCACCTTCCTGCTGGTCCTTCTGCAGGCGTAGCAGGAAGTTGCTCACCTCAACCAGCCCGTGAAGGACTTCCACCCGGCAATCCAGTTTCATGATCCGGGTGATCTGACGTTTCTGCAGACTGGTCAGCTGACCGCCATCCCGTTTCAGCTCCACGAAATAGAGCTGGCCCCCCGGCATCAAAACGATCCTGTCCGGCACACCGGAGTTTCCCGGCGACACAAACTTATAAGCAACGCCGCCCATCCGTTTTACTCCGGAGACCAGCAGCGCCTCCACCCGTTTTTCAGAATCGATCATCATTACCTCCAGGGCTGCAGCCCGTCACACTTAACCCGTAAATATTTCGGGCACGGTTCTTCCTGATCCGTATCCACGAACCCGCCGCAAACAAAACACTGTTTCAGTCCGCCGTCCAACGGTACGGTCACATACCGATGGCAGTGAGGGCAGATATAAATCTTCCCGTCCAGGTAATCTTTGTCCCGGCACAAAATCTTCTTTGGCCTTCCCAAAATTTTCATCTCCTGTCTGCGCGAACAAACTTCGCGCGCGCGTATATGTTTACGCGTAATATAGCGCGTATAGGCGTGTATAGCCTATATTACTCTATAATTTATTATTATTTATAGGTATTGTTCACATGTTTACACATAAGCGGATAAGCTGTTAACCGTGCGGTTTTATGTCGTGAACATTGCCTGTGAACATTCAATTTTTCGTGAACATTCACTTTGTTCACGCTTTTTAGGTGTTTGTTCACATGTTCACGCCTTTTTTGCGATTGTTCACGGGTATTGTTCACGCAATTTCGCCTTACTTTTTAGACGAAAACCAGAATGTTCACGCACTTTGTTCACACCTTTTCATACCCTCTTTGGGTACCACAATACCCGTATCTGCGGGTCGCTTTATTCCTTATCCAGCCTTCTGTGTTTTCAAGTATCAGGTTTATTTCCTGAGTATCCGCCCGCTTCATGAATTGCGCTGGGGAGTTGAAAACTTCGCACCATATTTCCAGCGCACACACCTTTGTCCTGGGTACCAGCTGGACGTCTCCGGCCACTTTGTTGGCCCAGAAGACCCGCCGGGCTTCCAGGTCCATATCATCATAATTCTCAGGAACAGGCTTCTCCAGAAACGCCCGGATCAGGCCTTCCTTGGTGCTCTTCTCCCGGTGTTTCTCCTGCTGTTCTCTTGCCTTGTCTTCCAGGTCTTCCCTGAAGTACAGTAATTCGCCCATACGCCACCGCATGACGGCCTCTGCCCATATCTGGTCAACCTCCTGCGGCAAATCGTCCCAGACGCTTTTTACGGCCTTGTGGAGGCCCACATCGACGGGCCAGAACCGGCGGTTCCCCGTCATGTCCCGGAGGAACTCATGCTGGTTGCTGGTACCGATAAACACGCATTTCCTTAGATACTTTTCCGTCCTGCGGCCATACGGCTGCCGGAAGATATCCTCCCGCCGGGACAGGAAGTTCTTTACCGTGTTGGACTCTGCCCGTGTCAGTCCGGCCAGTTCGCCCAGCTCATTGATCCAGCGCCCCTGGATCATTTCCGCGGCTTCCTTGCCTTCAAAATTCTGCAGGCTGTCGCTGTACCATTCCTGCCCTACTGTGGCCACAAACGTCGTCTTCCCGATGCCCTGCGGCCCGATCAGGACGGGTACGTAGTCGAATTTGGTTCCGGGGTTCATGGCCCTGGCCACGGCGGCTGTGAAAAACTTCCGGCAGACCGCTTTGGAATAGTCATTATCCTCAGCGCCCAGGTATTCGATAAGAAGCATATCCAGACGCTTCACACCGTCCCATTCCAGCGCTTCCAGATACTCCTGCACGGTGTTGAACTTGTTGCGCTCACTGACCAGCAGCAGCGCCGATTCGATCTTGTCACGCCCGGTCACGCCGAAGCGGTTCTCCAGGTACCAACTGACGCCGGCGTCGTCAAGGTCTGTCCACAGCCGCGGCTTTGTATCATTGTTCCATGGCAGCTCGCCCATGGCCATGCCGCGCACCGCAAAATCGTCCCGGGCAATTTTTCCCTTTATCGCCGGGTCGTACAGCAGGATCCGGACGATGTTGTCCACGGTCTTCTTGACTTTCCCGTTATCGTCATACTGCAGCTGCGCTTCCTGCAGCCAGTCCACATTCGGCTCCCCCTCTGCAGGTTTCATGCCCGGCGTCTCTTCCGCTTTCCGGAAGACGTCTGATGCTTTGGCAGCAGCTGTCTTGTTCAGTTCTTCCGCGACCTTTGCGTCAGCCAGCGCGGCCTTCTTCATGGCCATGTACGACGGCATCTTTGCACCCGGCGTCCCGTCCTTGGCCACAAGGTCCAGTTCGCCGTACAAGTGCCGGCGGACCAGGTCGAACGCATTGACCAGTTCCCCGCTGCAGGGGTCCGTGGCGTGATGGCTGTAAAGGAACTTATTGTCGTCATAGATGACGGCGCCGGCGACGGTGGAGCCTCCCGTATAGGTCAGGCGGTCTTCCTGTTCCGTCGGCGCGTAGGCG
>JAFSOW010000139.1 GCA_017443165.1 Acidaminococcaceae bacterium
ATGTGTCCAGGGAAGGAACCTGGGGCGCCGCCTTAGCATGGGAAGCGACGAAAACCGCCAGGACTGAAGCCAGTATAGTGGTCTTTTTCATGATGTTTCCCTCCTGTTGTAATTAAAATAATTATGTGACATAGATATTTTTTTAGCCGTATCTTAATACACCGGAAAAGCCACGGGCAAAATGTTGCACTGTTTAATTATATTTTAGCATAAGTTGAAAAAAAGGTGTGGCGGAATTATGTTCTTTCAACTGAATGAATACAAATAATTATTAACTGCTTCGGTAACACTTTCTTTACCTAATATGCCACTGACCACCGCTGCTCCGTTTGCACCGGTGCCCAATACCAGCCGGTAATTGTCTGGCGTTATGCCGGCTATGCCAACGATGGGAATGTGAACGGCCTGCCTGATAACTTTAAGACCGTCAATTCCTAATGGTACCGTATCTTTCTTTGTTGTGGTGGCAAACACCGCCCCGCAGCCTAAGTAGTCTGCGCCGGCCGCTTCCGCCGCCAAGGCTTCTTTCACATTATGGGCCGTGGCCCCGATGAGGAAGTCCTCACCTGCCAGCCGCCGCGCTTCCGCCACCGGAATGTCGTCCTGCCCCAGATGCACGCCGTCTGCCCCGGACAAAAGTGCAATATCGAGGCGGTCATTCACAAGCAAAGGCACGCTGTACCTGTGGCACAGCGCAATCAGTTGGCGCGCCTTTTCCAGCATGCCCTTCCCCGGCCCGTTCTTTTCCCGGTACTGCACCAGGGTCACACCCGCCTGCAATGCCTCTTCCACCGCGTCAAACAAGTTGCGGCCGGGCGGCAGGCAATGTTCATCTGTTACTAAGTATAAACGTAGATTCAAGTGTTTCATAATCATATAGTGTTAAGAAGCCGCTGGACTCCCGGAAGGGCCCCAGTCTGACGACACCGAGCAACGCGAACATAGTGAGCGTGCGCAGTGAGGAAGTGGGAGGCGGGAGTCCAACGGCTTCTCATATTATATTTTAAAACGCTTCTTTCACCATTGCGGCTACGTTCACGCCGGTCATCCCGTAGTGTTCCGCCACTACGCCGCCCGGCGCCGAAGCCCCGAATGTATCGATGCCCAGCACACGGTCTTCCCGTTTGGTGTAACGGGTCCAGCCTAATGTCACGCCGGCTTCCACCGCAAAGGTCGGTACATACTTAGGCAGTACGCTTTCTTTGTATTCCGCGCTCTGTTGCTCGAACACTTCCATGGAGGGCATGGATACAACTGCCGCGTCTATGCCGTCTTCCGCCAAAATCTTCTGGGCTTCCAGAGCGATCTTCACTTCCGAACCGGTGGCGATGATCACGGCCTTTGCCATGTCTTTCGCCGGGCTCAGCACATAACCGCCCTTCAGGGCGCCTTCATGCACCGCTTCCGCCTGTTCGTGCAGCACCGGCAGGTTCTGCCGGCTCAGGCACAGGGTCACGGGACCCGTCTTATGTTCAATGGCATATTTCCAGGCCGCCGCCGTTTCCAGCGCGTCCGCAGGCCGGAACACAACAGAGTTGGGAATCAGCCGCAGGCTCATCACCTGCTCGATGGGCTGATGGGTCGGTCCGTCTTCCCCTACCGCGATGCTGTCGTGGGTCATGACAAAGATGGACTGGGTTTCCATGAGGGCCGCGATGCGCACCGCGGGCCGCAGGAAATCGGAGAACACCAGGAATGTGGCGCCGAAAGGAATCACGCCCCCATGGACGCTCATGCCGTTGATGATGCAGCCCATGGCATGTTCCCGCACGCCGAAGTGGATGTTCCGGCCGGCGGGTTCAGCTTTGCTGTAATAGCCCACTGCTTTCATGACGGTCTTGTTGGAGGGGCCCAGGTCGGCGCTGCCGCCCACCAGTTCCGGCACCAGTTCCGCCAGTTTCTGTAAAATATCCCCGGAAGCCGCCCGGGTGGCCACGGACTCTTTGCCTTCAAAGAGTTTTTCCAATGCCGCCAGTTCTACGGTACGGTTGCCGGATAAGGATGCCAACAGCTCCCCTGTCAGTTCCGGATATCTGGTTCCGTATTCTTTTAAGAGTTCGTTCCAGTCTGCTTCCGCTTTGGCGCAGGCTTCCAGTTTATCATTGAAATGCGCTTTTACTTCTTCCGGTACCACGAAGCTCTGTTCCGGATCCCAGCCCGCCGCTTCTTTTGTCTTTTTCAGCGCTTCGGCGCCTAAAGGCTCTCCGTGGCAGGAGGGGCTGTCCTGTTTGGGGCTGCCGAAACCGATATGGGTCCGCACGATGATGATGCTGGGATGCTCTTTGTCCGCCTGTGCTTCTTTCACCGCAGCTTCCAGCGCTTCTAAATCTTCGGAGCTTTCCACCCGCAGCACCTGCCAGCCGTAGGCTTTGAAGCGAGTCTCCACACATTCCGTGAAGGCGATGTCCGTGCTGCCTTCGATGGTGATCTTGTTGTCATCATACAGGTAGATCAGCTTGCCCAGGCCTAAGGTGCCTGCCAGGGAAGCGGCTTCGGAGGCCACGCCTTCCATCAGATCGCCGTCGGAGACAAGACCGTAGGTGTAGTGGTCGATCACCGGGAAGTCCGGTTTGTTGTATTTGGCTGCCAGCATGCTTTCCGCCAGGGCAAAGCCTACGCCCATGGCAAGTCCGTGGCCCAGGGGGCCCGTGGACACATCCACGCCCGCGGTGACGCCGTATTCCGGATGACCCGGGGTCTTGCTGCCCCACTGCCGGAAGTTCTTCAGGTCATCAAGGCTCAGATCGTAACCCGCCAGATGCAGCATGGCATACAGCAGCGCCGAGCCGTGGCCCGGGGACAGCACGAAACGGTCCCGGTTGAACCACTTGGGATCCGCCGGATTATACTTCATAAACTTATCCCATACGGTATACATCAATGGCGCCGTGCCCAGAGGAAATCCCGGATGTCCGGACTTCGCCTTCTCCACGTCGTCCGCCGCCAGGAACCGCAGAGTTTGCACGCATTGTTCATGAATGGTAGCCATGGTAAGCCTCCTGATTATCATTAAATTTTTTGACAATATATTATACCATTTATACGGGAATAATGCCACAGTAAATTGCTTCTACAAACTTATTTACGTATTCCACATTTTATTGTATAATATATGCATGCATAATTTAACTCAAAGGGGGATTTATTCATGAAAGCTTATACAGGCGACAAAATCAGAAACGTGGCCATTGTAGGTCATGGTGGGGCCGGAACCACATCCGTTACGGAAGCTCTGCTCTATCGTGCAGGCGCCATCGACCGTATGTGCAAGGTCGAGGATGGGGCCACCACCACGGACTATGAACCGGAAGAAATCAAACGCGGCGTATCCGTTAACGCCACCCTGGCGCCGGTAGAATGGCGCGACAGCAAGATCAACTTCATCGACACCCCGGGCTTCGCCGACTTCGTAGCCGAAGTGAAAGGCGCTTTCCGGGCTGTTGACAGCGCCCTGATCGTAATCAACGCCACCGCAGGCGTACAGGTTGGCACCGAGCAGTGCTGGAAGCTGGCGGAAGAAGCCGGTCTGCCCCGCATCCTGCTGGTAAACAAGATGGACCGTGAAAACGCGGACTTCGACAGCATCCTGGAGAACCTGCGCCATAAATTCGGCAAGAAAGTACTGCCCCTGGAACTGCCTCTGGGCAAAGAAGATAAATTCGAAGGCGTTATCGACTGCGTAAAGATGAAAGCCTACCGCAAGAACGGCAACGGTTCCGACGAGATTGAGATTCCGGATGACCTGAAAGCCTATGCGGAAGATATGCATGAGAAGATGGTAGAAGCCGCCGTAGAAGCCGACGACGAGTGTATGATGCGCTATCTGGAAGGCGAAACTATTTCCGATGAGGAAATCAAGAAATGCCTGATCATGGGCATCCGTCAGGCCCACATCTTCCCCATGATCTGCTGCAGCGCCACCAAGAACATCGGCCTGGGCCGGACCATGAACGCTATCATCGATTACACCTACCCTGCCATCCTGAACGATTACAAGGTAAAAGACATTGCCACCGGCGAAGAAGTGACCCGCGACGCAGGCGCCCCCATGGCCGCCCTGGTGTTCAAGACCACCTCCGACCCGTTCGTTGGCCGTCTGAGCTTCATCCGCGTGTTCTCCGGCTCCATCAAAGCCGACAGCATGGTTTACAACTCCAGCCGTGAAAAAGACGAACGCATTGCCAACGTATTCACCATGCGCGGCAAGAACCAGATCGCCATGAAAGAAATCACCGCCGGCGATATCGGCGTAACCTCTAAATTACAGTTCACGGTAACCGGCGATACCCTCAGCGATAAGGCCAACCCGGTTCTCTTCGCTCCCATCGCCTTCCCGCTGCCCATGTACACCCG
>JAFSOW010000140.1 GCA_017443165.1 Acidaminococcaceae bacterium
ACACGGAAGGGGTCGGTGCCGCAGACACCTGCCAGCACAGGGGTTTTCTTTACGATGGGGAGAACTTCGCAGCCCATTTCCTGTACGATGGCGTTGGCATCGCCGTAGGAGAGAAGGCCCGCCAGGGAGCCGCGGCCGGCCATGCGGTAACGGCCGGAGTTGTAGATGATGAGGATATCCACATCGGCCGCTTCACTGCATTTTGCGGTAATGCCGGTGCCGGCGCCTACGCCTACCAGGATCTTGCCCTGGGCGATCTGGGCTTTAAAGTCTTTTAAGATTTCTTCTCTGGATTTTCTTAACATTGCATTTTCCTCCTTTTACTAAATAATTAAAGAGTTTATTTCATCAGGTCCAGCAGTTTCTTCGCTGCGGTAAGGGCAAAGTCTTTATCGTTGATGTTGTTGTCCATCTCCACGATTTTCACGTGCGGGTTGGTGATACCATTTTTCAACGTTTCATACAGAGCGGCCCGTTCTTCCGGCCCGTCGAAGGGCTGGCCTGCCGCGTCAATCATGGATACGCCTTTGAGAGGAAGCAATACTTCCATGTCTGCGGCTGCCTGGTTCCATTTCTCTGCCAGGCGTTTGCCGATTGCAATGTTTTCTTCTTTGGAAGTCCGCATCAGGGTGACGGTGGGATTATGTTTGTACAGGTTGCGCTGTGCGAATTCTTTCGGCACCGTATCCCAGGGACCGAAGTTGACCATATCCAGCGCGCCTACGGAAACCACCTGCGGGATCTTGTTGCGGATGGCCGCTTCGCAGCGTGTGGGGCCGGCAGCGAGGACGCCGCCTACCACTTCGTCGCACCATTCCGTGGTGGTGAGGTCCAGCACGCCGGAGAAGAAGCCTGCGTCGATAAGCGCTTCCATTGTTTTTCCGCCTGTGCCTGTTGCGTGGAAGACAAGCACTTCGTATCCGTTTTCTTCCAGGTAAGCTTTGGCCTGGTCAACACAGGGAGTCGTTACACCGAACATGGTTGCCGCGATTAAAGGCTTGGCTTCCGCTGTATCCGGTTTCAACTGCTCTTTCAGGCCTACCATGCCTGCCACGGCCAGCACGGCGTTCCGGAAAATGGTTTTGGAAATTTTGTTTAGCCCTGCCACGTCCACGATGGAGGGCATCATGATGATATCGCTGGTCCCCACATACTGGGAAACGTTTCCGGAGGCCATGGTGGAAACCATTACTTTGGGGACCCCGATGGGGAGCTCCCGCATGGCCGGTGTAACCAGTGAGGTTCCACCCGATCCGCCGCAGGAGATAATGCCGTCGAACTTGCCCTGGGCGTAAAGCTGGGGAATCAGTTTCTCCATGCCTTTGGAGAGGGCTTCCGTGGCAGTGGCGCGGTCCTTCCGGGCAACGATGGCGTCGATGTCATAGCCTGCCGCCGCCGCGATTTCCTTGTTGCTTACATCCGGTTCGAAGGCAGGCGCGAACACGCCGGTGTGGATCATGAAGGCTTTCATTCCTAATTCTTCTACCAGGCCTTTGATATAAAAGAACTCCGCGCCTTTTGTATCAAAGGTTCCGGCTACTGCAATTGTTTTCATGGACATCTCCTTTCTTTTCTCACTAAAAATTACGGTACCGGCTTTTTTACAATATAATTGAACCGCATCAAACAGCGGAATAGAATTAACATAGATTACAACAAACAGAATACAACCAACAGCGTTTCTTCTCTAAATATTATACCCGAATTAAAAAAAGAATGCCATACAATTCACATATTATTCAATTTTTTTTCAACTTTAAAATGAAAACCATATAAGACGTTTGTGGCATTCTGCCATCCGTTTTGTTATAATAAAAAAGAAGCGGAATACAATGGTCCGGCATCGGCCGGAAAGTGAAAGAAATCGATTCGGGTTGTAGAATAAACGGTGATTACCAGGGAGGCGAAAGCATGAAAAGCGGATTGGTAAAAGTCAGCGACGGCGCGCATATTTATTACGAGATGGAAGGCAGCGGCCGCCCGGTTGTTCTGATTCACGGCTGGGGATGCTCCGGCCGGTTTTATAAAAAGAACGTGGAGGGGCTGAAAGACCGTTTCACGGTGGTGACCCTCGACCTGCGCGGTCACGGACGTTCTTCCAAGGGCATTGACGGATACCGCATTGACAGGCTGGCGCAGGATATCCATGAAGTCATTGTGTCCCTGGACCTGCATGACATGATCCTGATGGGCTGGTCCATGGGCGGTCCCACCATGCTTTCCTACTGGAAACAGTTTGGCAAAGAGGAAGGCCGGCTGGCCGGGCTGGGGCTCATCGACATGACGCCGTTCCCCTTCAGCAGCGGGGAATGGAATTCCCACGGCCTGCGCGATTACAACATGGAAGGCTTTAATGCGTTTGTGGGCGCGATCCTGAAAAACCACGACGGGTTTGTCTCTGCTTTTGCAAGTAAAATCTTCAAAGACGGCGTGATTCCGGAAGGCATGGACTGGCTGCATGCGGAGCTGATGAAACTGCCGCCGTATCTGGGCATCGCGCTGTACGGCGATTATTGCTATAGTGATTATACCGACGTGCTGCCCACCATCACGGTACCGGTTCTGGTGGTGTCGGCGGACAGCGGCATTTTCCCGAAAAGCGTGGAGCAGGGGAAATGGATCGCGGCTCAGATCCCGAAAGGCGAGTTTGTTCCTTTCTATGAAGGCGGACACCTGCTGTTCTGGCTGGAGGCGGACAAATTTAACAACGCCGTGGCCGGTTTCGCGGCTAAACTGTGAGGGGAAACCATGATGGAAAAAACAAAACGGGATGTTGTTTTTCTGGTCAAGATTTACGATTCCACGGGCCGGCTGCTGCCCATCGTCACGGCGTTTGCCACCCGGAAGGGCGCTGAGGAGCATGTCCATAAGTTTTTGCCCACGGACCGTTTTAAGGAAGGGGCTTTTGCCTGCAAGGCGGAGATTGTGGAAACGGAAGTCGGCGACTGACGGAGGCGCGGGGAGGTATTGCATATGAAAAAACTGATCCTGTTCCTGACGCTGCTATGTCTTTTTGCGGTTGGTCAGAATATCGCGGAAGCAGCGGACGGGAGGCGAACGGGCATGGGATATGTTTCCTGGGATGAGAAGACGCTGAAGCTGGACCTGCGTGCCAACCCTTCCACGGGTTTTTCGTGGCTGACGGTATATCAGTCGGAAAATCTGACAACGGGCAGCCGGCAGTACGAGGGCACGGATAATAATAAGGAAGCTACCACGGGCAGTCCCGGGGTGGATCATCTGCGTTTTACGGTGACGGACGATAAGGATGCGTATCTGGTGTTGAAGCTCGCGCGCCCCTG
>JAFSOW010000141.1 GCA_017443165.1 Acidaminococcaceae bacterium
GACGATCGCTACCGCGCTGCGTCCCCGGCTGCTGGCATTTACTGTTGCGGGTTTGTTTATCATGTTGATGCTTTCCGCTGTCGTGGTGTGCACGGTGGAAAAGGATAACCGGTCCAGGGGGGCCATGCTGCAGGCGTTGTTCCGCAGTAACTTCGTGCTGCTGGGAATGCCGCTGGTGGAAAATATTTTCGGGTCCGAGGCATTGGCGGTTCCTACGATGATGATCGCCGTGGTTTCTCCGATTTATAATTCCGTGAGCGTCTTCTTTCTGGAAAGTTTCCGCGGGGAAGGGCGCTTCTCGCTGCTGGAAACGCTGCGGACGGTGCTGCAGAATCCCATGATCATAGGCGCGATTCTGGGCGCGTTTTTTATGATTACCGGGATCACGGTGCCGGAACCGGTATTAAAGCCGATACGCCAGATTGCGTCCTGTACGTCTCCGGTGGCCCTGCTGATTTTAGGCGCGTCCTTCCAGTTCGGGACGATCAGTGAGGAGAAGCGGAACCTGGTCATTGTGGTGATTGGCCGGCTGATCGTGATACCGGCGCTGGTGCTGGGAACTGCCTATTACATGGGGTTCCGCGGCGTGGATTTTGTCACGCTGCTTTGCATCTTCGCTACCCCCTGCGCGGTGGCCAGCTTCGCCATGGCGCAGCAGCTGGGCAGTAACGCGGAACTGGCAGGCAACAGCGTGGTGCTGACCTCCGCATTCTCCAGTGTCACATTGTTCTTCTGGGTCATGTTGTTCCAGGTGTTGGGGGTATTTTAAAGAAAACACGGGTCCGGCTGACGCGCAGATGGATCAGTCAGTGCTTTTCAAATTGTTGTTTTCCCCGGTGTTGCCAAAAGACCAAAAACGTGCTATTATTTTACAGTACCTTAAAAAGCAAATCATTTTCTTTTGCGGGCATAGTTCATCGGTAGAATGAAAGCTTCCCAAGCTTTAGAGGTGGGTTCGATTCCCATTGCCCGCTCCAAAAAAAATAACTCCTGCCAGTTGGCAGGAGTTTTGTTTTTATTTGGGGTTTTCTTCCAACGCAATGGTGACTTCCACAGCCGTTCCTTCCGGCAGATCTTCCGGTTTCTGGCTGCTGAACAGTGTTACCGTGTTCTGCTCGATCCTGCGGATGACGGCGGGGAAGTTCTTTTTGCTTCCGGTCACTGTTACGGTGGCTTCCGTCCCTTCCGTTAACCGGGGGTCTGCTGTTTTGGCATGAACCAGAATAGTACAGTCCGTAGCAGAGATGATCTGCATGACGGGCTGTTCTTTTTTTACCGCTTCCCCGTTCTTTACCCATATCTGCCGGACGGTACCGGTGGACGGGCTGACAATCTCGCTGCCCTCCACGGTAAGAATGGCGGCGTCATAGGCAGCCCGTTGCTTTTGCACCTGCTGTTCCAATGCGGCCAGTTCTTCCGGCGTATAGGCGCGGCTGACCTGATCGTAACGGGCCTGGGCCGCGGCCAGACCGGCCCGGGCGCTTTCCAGGTTCAGCTGGGCCTGTTGCAGCCGGTTGCGGCTGATGCCGCCTACGTCATACAGGCGCTTCATCTTACTGTAATTCTGTTCGGCGTTCTGGACTTCACTCCGGGCGCTTTGCAGAGCGGCAGCGGCGGACGCGCGGCTGGCGTCGCTGTTTCCCTGGGACGCATTGTTCAGCCGGGCCTGGGCTTTGGCCAGCTCTGTGGCGGCTTTTCCCACTTCCGGGTTTTCATCCTGCGTTCCCAGCCCGAATAAAGGCTGGCCTTTGCGGATACGTTCCCCGGTATCCAGGATCAGGCCGCGGATTTCACCGTCTACGGGCGCTTTTACGGTATAAAGGACCGCTTCGGTCCTGCCCTGCAGACGGATATTATAATCTGCAGCTTTCGGTTTGCCGCAGGCTGCTGTCAGGATCAGGCAGACCAGCAGCATAACCATACACAACTTTTTCATCAGAGTTCTCCGGTATTTTGTGATCAATATTTCCTTAGCATTGTATTACATTTCTCTGTTCTTGTCACATCCTATCACGAAAAAACGTCTTTTTTGTGAAAAGGTGGCATTTTACGAAAATCTTCTTGAAAAACGAGTGTAAAGAAGTTTACAATGAAGTGTAAAATGTTATATAATGTTTTAGAAAAGTGTTTTAAATGTTATATGATTTGAATTGACTTTTTGAAAAATGTAAATATTTTTAACAGAAAAGGAAGTCCAGATGTTTTTTGACGATTACGATACCCCTGTGTTCCGCCCGCCCAGCGAAGCCAACAGTTTTATCCTGCGGGTGACCCGGGGCTGCGCCCACAATAAATGTACCTACTGCAACATGTACCGGGGCGTGCCCTTCCAGGTCCTGACCGATGAAGAAATTGCCCGGCAAATGGCGCTGGCTTATTCCTACAACCGGGACGGTGTGCGCCGGGTCTTTCTGGCTGACGGCGACGCGCTGGTTTTGAGCACGGAACGCCTGCTGCGCATCCTGCATGCGCTGAAACAGTATTTCCCCCATCTTCAGCGGGTCTCTTCCTATGCTGCGCCCAAGGACATTCTGCGAAAAACGCCGGAAGAACTGGTACAGCTGCGGGAAGCAGGGCTGAAACTCCTGTACTATGGCATGGAAAGCGGCGACTCGGTTACGCTGAAAGCGGTAAACAAGGGAGTAGACGGTCCCCAGTCCATTGAGGCAGGCAGGCGTGTGGTTGAAGCAGGCATGAAGCTTTCCATCATGATCATCCTGGGCATTGCAGGCGTGGAAGGCAGCGAACGGCACGCGCTGGAAACGGCGAAGGCCATCAGCGAGATACAGCCTACCATGCTGAGCGCCCTGTGCCTGATGCTGTACCGGGGCAGCGAGCTGAAAGAACAGTTTGAACGGGGCGAATTCCATCCCCTTTCCCCCGGCGGCCTGATGCACGAGCTGCATCGGATCCTGGAGAACGTGGACCTGCCGGAACATTGCCATACGATATTCCGCAGCAACCATGTTTCCAATTATGTCAATTTTGCCGGCAACCTGCCAAAGGACAGGCAGCGGTTGCTTGTCGAGGTACAGATGGCGGCAGAAGAACTGGACAAGTTAAAGACATGGGACGTTTATAACGACGACAGATACTAACAGTAAAGGAGATACGCCTGCCCCGGCAGCGTGTATTCTATGTGGTGACATGTATTACAGAAGAATGAAACGAATCATAGCGAAAGCGGTGACGGCAGGATTACTGGCGTCGCTGCTTCTGGGCTGGACCCCCTATGGGGCGTCGGCAGCTCCGGTGATCACCAATATGCCCCACCGGGCAAACGGTACGCGGATCACGGGCAGCCAGCCTGTGCCGAAGACGATGCCCGGGGATGTGGCAGTGAAAGCGAAGCCGCAAAATCCGGGAACCGCTGCTGCGCCTTCGGTAAATAAAACAGCGGCGCCCAAAACGGAAGCAGCGAAACCCGCCACACCACCGGCGCAGCCAAAGCCGGCCGTACAGCAGACAGCACCGAAAGCAGAAACACCAAAACCTGCGGCGCCGGCTCCGCAACCGGCAACGCCCAAAGCGGAAGCGCCGAAGCCTGTAACACCGCCGGCGCAGCCGAAACCTGCCGCACAGCAGACAGTGCCGAAAGCAGAGACACCAAAACCCGCGGCGCCGGCTCCGCAACCGGCAATGCCCAAAGCGGAAGCGCCGAAACCTGTAACACCGCCGGCGCAGCCAAAGCCGGCCGTACAGCAGACAGCACCGAAAGCAGAGACACCAAAACCCGCGGCGCCGGCTCCGCAACCGGCAACGTCCAAAGCGGAAGCACCGAAACCTGTAACGCCGCCGGCGCAGCCAAAGCCGGCCGTACAGACGGCAGCAAAACCGGCGGTGAAAGCAGAACCTGCCAGACTGCCGACCAAACCGCCAGGCCTGGAGGTAAAGAAGCCGGAGCAGAATCAGCCGGCTGCCCCTGTAAAGAAGAATAAACAAAAGAAACCGGAACCGGAAAAATCCGTATATCAGGTCGGGGACAGGGGCTGGAAAGTCAAGCAGGCGCAGCAATACCTGCAGAAGCTGGGGTTTGATCCCGGTGAGGCGGATGGCCGGTTCACCAAGGCTACCCGCAAAGCCCTGCGCAAATTCCAGAAAAAATACAAGCTGAAAGAAACCGGAAACCTGGACAATGCCACGTATGAAGAACTGAAATGGCAGACAGAAGCCAAAGAATACGGCGGCAACGTGGCCAGCACAAAGATCCTGAAAACAGCGGCCCAGTACAAAGGAGTGCCCTATGTTTTCGGCGGAACCACGCCGAGGGGCTTCGACTGTTCCGGCTATGTGCAGTATGTATTTGCCAGACACGGGATCCGTCTGACCCGCACGGCGGACACCCAGGCGCTGGAAGGCAAGTTTGTTTCCAAAAAGAACCTGAAACCGGGCGACCTCGTTTTCTTTACCACATATGAACCCGGTGCCTCCCATGTAGGCATCTACGCAGGAAACAACCTGTTCTGGAACGCTACCAGCTCCAGGGGCATCATGCTCAGCAACCTGACTGACAGCTATTGGGGACCCCGTTATTATACGGCCCGCCGCATTTTAACCGGCAATGACCGCAGCCGCTAAAGCAGACAAAATGTGAGAGAGAGGAAATCTGCGATGATTCGTGAAAAAAGAAATAAGGAAAAGCTGACAGCCTATTACAATAAATTTATGGAAGAAGGAGTCGTCGATCCCAACGTGCACCCGTGGGTGGCGGAATCCTGGCAGCGCTGCCGGGCCCTGCACCTGCCCCATGAAACGATGCCCAAAATCAACCGTCTGACGCGGGAACAGGTCATCGAGCATCAGAAGGCCCATGCCCAGATCGTGGAATATGTGGACGGGCTGTACGAACAGAACAAACAGCATTTTAATTCCCATAACCTGAGCATGCTGCTGATTGACGATCAGGGCTATGTAATCAAGAATTACGCCATGCCCTTTTTCCAGCGCGTCATTGACGATATCCAGGGGATACGCGTACTGGAGAGCGATATAGGGACATCCAGTATCAGCATCGCCCGGGAACACAATGTGCCGTTCCTGATGTTCGGGCCGGAGATGTGGATACGGGAAAGCCATAACGGGGACGCATGCAGCGCTCCTATCTGCGTGCAGGGCAAGATCCGCTATATCCTGTCTTTCTGTTCCGTGGACCAGAGGGAGCTTCCCTATGATCTTTTGTTATCGCTTTTGCTGACCATGAAGTATTCCGTGGAAAAATACCTGGAGATGCTGGTCTACTGGAACGTGCAGAAGATGATCCTGGACGAGCTGCCCGTCAGCGTTTACTGGCTGAACCGGGACGAAAAGATACAGTATTGCAATGAAAACGGCAAGAAACGCCTGGACGGGAAAAATTCCCTGGCGGATGTGTTCCTGAACTATGAGCATATCCCGGTGCGTCAGGCGCTGGCAGGAAAACCCGTCTACCGCCGCGAAGTGACCTGGATCACCCAGGACAGGACGTATGAAGACGTAACGACCGCGCTGCCGGTGAAAGTAGGCAAAAACGTGGAAGGAGCGGCTATCCTGTCCATGTCGATTGAAGACCTGAAAACCACAATCGCCCACGCTACCGGTTACAGCAGCCGGTACAGCCTGTACAGCATGGTGGGCGAAACGACGGAATTCCTGGCGCTGCAGCATAAAGCGACCCGGATCGCCCGGGCCGACAGCAATATCCTGCTGCAGGGCGAGCCGGGCACCGGCAAGCAGCGCCTGGCCCATGGCATCCACCAGGCCAGCGCCCGGGCAGCGGCCCCGCTGATCGTTGTGAAATGCACAGACGGATCCCCGAAAGCCATGGAAGAAGAATTCTTTGGCAGGCTGGACGGGGACAATCTGCCTGCGGCTGGGAAACTGGAACTGGCCATGGGCGGGACCCTGTTTATTGATGAAGTGGAAAAACTTCCGGTCGAACTGGGAGACAAACTGGCGGACGCGTTAAAGAACGGCCTGCCCATCCGCGGATCCGGGGAGCGGAAGAAACTGAACATCCGCGTGATTGCCGCCTGCGACAGCAATCTGAAGCGCCTGGCGGACAAGGGGCTTTTCAGCCGCCAGCTGTTTGAGATGGTGCTGGATACAGTCATGCGCATCCCGCCGTTGCGGGAGCGGGTAAAGGATATTTCCGTCCTGGCCAACCATATCCTGGCGGAAATGAGCGCCCAGTACAACATGCCCCAGAAGCACCTGACCCCAGAAGCGCTGAAAGTGCTGACAGGCTGCAGCTGGCCCGGCAATATCAAACAGCTGCAGGGCGTAATCGAACGGGCTTTCTTCCATGTGCCCGGCAGCATCATCGAGGCGGACGACGTGAAGATGCCGGTGGACAAGACCATGGAAAAATCCTGGAAATATGACAAGGACGCCTTTATCTCCGTATGGAAATCCGCCGGCGGCAACATTTCCAAGCTGGCTTCCATGCTGGACGTAAGCCGCGTGACCCTGTACCGGTATCTGAAAAAATACGATCTGGGACCTGTTTCCGCAGGAAACGAAAAGAAATAAAGGAATTCTGACACATGCGTTTACGAAAAAAGCCCTGGATAGAAAAAGCGATGCCCGAAGTCATTGAGGCAGGCTTTTTGTACAGGGAAGAGATAGAACGGTTTAAAGGCCGCTGGCAGGAACGGTTCCCGGGCAGGGAAATCTGTCTGGAAATCGGCTGCGGCAAAGGCGGGTTCATCACGGGCATGGCGGCCCTGCACCCGGAAAAAGCGTTTATCGGGATCGAGACCCAGTTTGATATTTCCTATTATCCGGCCAGGAAAGCGATGGAAACCGGGCTGGATAATCTGGTGATCCTGAACGCGGACGCCGCGTATATGGAAGACTGGTTCGAGCCGGGAGAAATCAAAACCCTGTACCTGAATTTCAGCGATCCCTGGCCCAAGAAAAAACAGGCGAAACGGCGCCTGACCCACCGTAATTTCCTGGGGCTGTACCTGAAGCTGCTGGGCATCGGCGGGCATCTGTTCTTCAAGACGGACAACCGGAAGCTGTTTGATTTTTCCGTAGAGGAATTTAAGGAATTCGGCCTGGAGATCCGCGGGCTTTCCTATGATCTGCACCACAGCAGTTATCAGAACGAGGTGCAGACGGAATACGAAAAGAAGTTCAGCGCGCTGGGCACGCCGATCAACTACTGCGAAGCGGTGTTTACGGAAAACTCCGGCAGGGTGGCGACCCATTCGCCGAAGAATATCCGGCCGGAAGATTCGCCGGAAAATAATTAGTTTCACATTTCTTCTATACTTCAAGAGGACATAGTACACATTATGCGAGATCGATTCATGTTGTGGGAAAACCCCAAAGACGCCATTATCACGCTGATGATCCTGCTGATGGTCATCGGCTGCGTCAATGTGTTCAGCGCCAGCTTTGTCAAAGCGGAGGCCATGACCGGGAACCCCTATCACTTCCTGGTCCGGTATCTGATTTATGCGGCGGTAGGCGGGGTGGTGTTCTGGGTTACTGCGTTTCATCTGAATTATAAACGTATGATGAGCCCCCGGTTTTATAAAGTGGTAGTCGGGGTCACCATATTGCTTCTGGCGGCGACGCTGGGCATCGGAACGGTCGTAAATGGTTCCCGGCGCTGGATCTATATTGCCGGTTTTTCTTTGCAGGCCTCGGAACTGGCCAAGGTTTCGGTCATCCTGATGGCGGCCTCTTTTCTGGGAGACCGGCTGCAGCGCGGCAAGCGGGTCAGTTTGCTGGGATATCCTTCCAACGAGGCCCTTCTCTTCACCCTTGCCTTTGCGGCGCTGATCTTTCTCCAGCCGGATATGGGAACCGCTACCATCGTGTTTGCGCTGATGCTGGGCATGTATGTGCTGGCTGGGATACCCAAAAAGCAGATTCTGTCTCTGGGAGGGCTTGGCGTGCTGATCTGCGCCCTGGCCATGCTGGCTCCGTACCGCCGGGCCCGCATCTTCCTCTGGCTGGACCCGTGGAAGGACGCCCAGGGCGGCGGCTACCAGATGACCCAGTCCCTGATGGCTATCGGCAGCGGCGGACTGACAGGGCTTCCCTGGGGGCAGGGTTCCAGTAAGTTCTTTTACCTGCCGGAAGCCCATACGGACTTTGCGTTTGCCATTTTCTGCCAGGAATGGGGCTATATCGGGGCGCTGTTTTTAATCGCCTGTTTCGTGATCATGGCCTGGGCCATGGTGACGATCGCCGTGAATACGAAAGACCGGAGAGGCTATATGCTGGTGGCAGGAGCGACCCTGTTCCTGATCGGGCAGGCGGCCGCCAATATGGCCATGGTTACCGGTCTGCTGCCGGTAATCGGCGTGCCGCTGATGTTTATCAGCTATGGCGGCACTTCGCTGATAGCCAATATGTTTACCCTGGGGCTGATCATTTCGGTTTACCGTAACGAAAGCGCCCGTGAAACCATGGAAGAACGCATCGCGGCCGGTCTTCCCCCCACAGAGGACAGCCGGCTGAGAGTGGTTTCCTCAAACCGGAACAGGAGGCCATTCTGATGAAGAAGATCAGGTTTACATTAAACGACAGCCGGAACCGCCTGCTGCTGTTAGGCGGGCTGATCCTGCTCATGTTCTTTGCCGTAGCTGTCAAATTATTATGGATCCAGATCGTCAGCGGCACGGAACTGGGGAAACGGGCTACCGTACAGGTTACGGACAAAATCAAGCGCCATACGCCCCGGGGACGGATCGTGGACCGGAACGGGGAAGAGCTGGCTGTCAGCATCATGGTGCACTCCCTCTATGTCAACCCCGATGAGATGAACAAGAGCGCCAAGCCGGGGAAGAAAGAGACAGAATACCGTGACATCCCGCGGATCGCGGCCCAGAAACTGGCGCCGGTCCTGAACATCAGCGAGAAGGCATTGTATGAAGACTTTACGTTAAAAGGCCAGTTCGTCTGTGTAAAGCGCATGCTGGAGCCCAGGGACTACGAGCAGGTAGTAAAAATCATCAAGGAGAACAAACTGCCGGGCCTGCATTTTATTGCAGAAAGCAAGCGGTACTATACGAAAAAATCCATGGCGGCCCAGGTACTGGGCTTTGTAGGCACAGATGACAGCGGCCTTTCCGGACTGGAACTGGCCCTGGACAGCATTCTGAAAGGCGCCGAGACGCGGCAGACCAAAATGGTGGACGCCATGGGCCGGACCATCGCCGACCGGGACACGGACCTGGAAGAAAACCGGGAAAAGACCATGGTGGCGACCGTCTACCTGACCATCGACAGCAAGATGCAGTTTGTCATCGAAGACGCGCTGGATGACGCCATGAAACGGACGAACGCGGCAGCCGCGGCAGTGCTGATTATGGATCCCCATACCGGCGCGATCCTTGCCATGGGCAGCCGGCCCACGTTCGACCCCAACCATTTCGGGGAATACCCCGCGGTCAACTGGCTGAACCGGGCTATCTCCATTATTTACGAACCGGGTTCCGTCTTTAAGCCCATCGTAGGCACCATGGGCCTGTCGGAAGGCCTGGTCACCCCGGATACGCCCATTAACGATACCGGTTCCATCCGCATCGCGGACCGGGTCATCAGCAACTGGGACGATACGGGCATGGGCCTGTGTAAATTTGAAGACGTCATTAAGTATTCCATTAACACCGGCATGGTGCAGCTGGGCATGAAGCTGGGCGCCCAAAAGGAAATTGACTGGGCGAAAAAATACGGTTTCGGTTCCGCCACCGGCATCGAGCTTCCCAGCGAGGAAGACGGGATCCTGTACGATCCCAAGAACATGTATGAACCGGACATCGCGACCCTGGCCATCGGGCAGGGCATCGCGGTAACGCCGTTACAGGAACTGCGGGCTATCTGCGCCATCGCCAACGGCGGGGAACTGTTAAAACCTTACATCATCGACCGCATCGTGGCGCCGAACGGGGAAGTGATCCGCAAGGGCAAGAAGCAGGTGGTGCGGAATGTCATCACGCCGGAAGTGGCGGCCCAGATGCGCGGCATGATGGAAAAAGTGGTCAGCGAGGGCGGCGGTAAAACCGCCCGGATTAAAGGCTACCGGATTGCGGGCAAGACGGGTACCGCCCAGAAAATCGCCGAACAGGGCGGTTATGCGGCAGGGAAATATATCGCATCCTTCGTGGGCTTCGTGCCGGCGGACAAACCCCAGTATGCCATGCTGGTCATGCTGGATACGCCCCGGGGCGCGTTCTACGGCTCCCAGGTATCGGCGCCTATCTTCCGCGACACCCTGCAGCAGATCCTGGTCGCCAAGGGCATCCAGCCCAGCAGTAGCGAAGGGCTTCCCAGTTTTGAAGCCCATATGAAACCGGGGCAGAAAGAAAAACCGGCCAAAGCGCTGCCTGCCCTGAAACCGAAAGGAAAGAACTGGATCGTACCGGACTTCAGCGGTTTTGACGCCCGGGCCATCACCGGCGTACTGCAGAAGGGCAATATGGTGCTGGAGCCTTACGGTTCGGGAAAAGCCTGGAAACAAAGACCTGCCGCCGGCACGGAAGTGGAACCCGGTAGCAAGATAGAAATATGGTTTCAGTAATTACGATTTTGGGGTATAATGTAAGAGCGTAATAATATTTTTATTTATATATAATTACAAAACTGTCAGTCGGCAGATCCGGGAGAAGAAGAGGAGGATGGAGCTATGTTATCGGATATCGAGATTGCCCAGCAGGTGAAGATGCAGCCTGTTACGGAGATTGCGGAAAAACTGGGGATCGATCAGGACGATCTGGAATTGTACGGCAAATACAAAGCCAAACTTTCCTATGACCTGATCCGTAAAGTAGAAGACCGGAAACCGGGAAAATTGGTGTTGGTTACGGCCATTACCCCGACCCCGGCAGGGGAAGGGAAATCCACCACGACAGTAGGCCTGGCCCAGGGTCTGCAGAAGATCGGGAAAAAGGTAATCGTGGCCTTGCGCGAGCCTTCCCTGGGGCCCTGCTTCGGTATTAAAGGCGGCGCGGCCGGCGGCGGTTACTCCCAGGTTGTGCCCATGGAAGACATCAATCTGCATTTTACCGGCGATTTCCATGCCATCACGTCTGCCCATATGCTGCTGTCCGCCATGCTGGATAACTCCATCCAGCAGGGGAACCCGCTGAACATCGATCCGCGGCGCATCATCTGGAAACGGGTTGTGGATATGAACGACCGGGCCCTGCGGAACATTGTCATCGGCCTGGGCGGCAAAGCCCACGGCGTGCCCCGGGAAGACGGTTTCGATATTACCGTGGCCAGTGAAGTTATGGCGATCCTCTGCCTGGCTTCCAACCTCCACGACTTAAAAGAAAGACTGAAACGGATCGTGGTCGCTTACAACTATGACGGCAAACCGGTTACGGCGGAAGACCTGCATGCGGCCGGCGCCATGGCGGCCCTGCTGAAGGATGCGGTAAAACCGAACCTGGTACAGACACTGGAACATGTGCCGGCCATCATCCACGGCGGTCCCTTTGCCAACATCGCCCACGGCTGCAACAGCGTCATGGCCACCCGCACGGCCCTGCGTCTGGCGGACTTCACTATTACGGAAGCCGGATTCGGCGCCGACCTGGGCGCGGAGAAATTCTTCGACATCAAATGCCGTCAGGCCGGCCTGGCGCCGGACGCCTGCGTCCTGGTAGCCACGGTCCGCGCGTTGAAGATGCACGGCGGCGTAGCCAAAGCGGATCTGAAAGAGCCCAACGTGGAAGCGGTGAAGAAAGGACTGCCGAACCTGGGCAAACATATTGAAAATATCTTTAAGTTCGGCGTGCCTGTGGTGGTTGCCATCAACATCTTCGCCCAGGATACCAAAGAAGAGCTGCAGGCCGTCTACGATTTCTGCGCCGGCA
>JAFSOW010000142.1 GCA_017443165.1 Acidaminococcaceae bacterium
ATTTACGGAACGGTACGGGTAGACGGCACCATCTCATTGGAACGCATGGACAGCGTGGCGGAAGATGGCTGGACAGGGAAAATGGAAAAATAATACGTTAGTAACACAGTAGAGAAATACGGGTAGTTGTACTTTTCTAAACGCAACGCAGGAAGAATCATTCAGCATTGTATTAAGAAGAGGACCGGCAGTTATCTGCCAGTCCATTCTATAAAAAAGGCAGCGATGCCTTTGGGTTCGTTTGCTTTCCCAAAGGAGAGAAGGGCAGGATGACGTTAGTCCTGTCCGCTCACCAAAAGCTCAGGCAGAACCGTAAGTCCTGACAGCCGGAAGGCTGAAATAGAGTTATTTGGAGTAAACCAATGCAGCGAAGCATAACTCTGAAGATCATCCGTCCTGAGGATGAAACGATTTCCTGGGAAGAACTGGGCTATCTGCTGCGGGGGCTTTCTTTCAAAGTCTGCCGCATGTGCAACTTCTGTATGACCCACCAGCTTCTCCACGCATTAAAACTGGAAACGGAACTGCTTAACCCGCAGGGGAACCTATATTGTTATCCCCGTCTGGCGGAAGAGTATCCGGACGTGCCTACCGGCATTATCTGCGCTGCGGAAACAAGGGCCCGCAAGCTCTTCCGGCGCAGTGCGGAAGCGGTACTGCATTCGGAAACATCTCTGCCCCGGTTCCGCAAGGACAGCAGCATACCGGTTCCCGTAGCCGGCTATAAGATTCTGCAGGACGCGGATCACAACGTGTATGCAGATGTACAGCTTTTGTCCCGGCAGGGAGCCAAAACACAGAAGCTGCCCGGACGCATCCGTCTGGTGCTTGCGGATAACTGGCGGGACCAGTCCGCCAAAGCCGCCTTGCAGCAAATTGTGGCAGGTAAAGTGAAACGGGGCGTGGCCTCCCTGTTCCGCGTGAAGAACGACTGGTATTTCCAGATTCCCTATGTTACGGAAGCAGTCAATACAGAGGAAATTTTTCAACCGGATCTTGTCATGGGGGTCGCCTTTGGTCTGCAGGATGCTCTGGTGTACGCTTTCAGTACCTCGATGAAACGGGGCGCGGTTTCCGGTGAAGAGGTGCTGGCCCATCAGGAAAAGTATGTGGCCCGCAGGAAGAAGATACAGGAACAGTACAACTGGTCGGGCCGGAAAGGACACGGCAGGGAAGACGCGCTGAAGCCTTTGCGTCATTTGTACGAAACGGAAAGAAATTATCGCAACCTGGTGAACAGCCGGTATGCCAAATGGGTCGTTGACATTGCGGCGAAGAATCGGTGCGGCGTGATTCATCTGGATTCGGCGAATTATGTAAGTTCCGGAAAGAATATCCTGTTGTCCCGGTGGCCGCTATACGATCTGAAAGAAAAGATCCGCCGGAAAGCGGAAGAAAAGGGAATCCAGGTAACGGAATGCAGCATACCAAACCTCCGGACACGCTGCAGCCGCTGCGGGAAGGAACAGGAACCGGAGGGGGAAAAGCGCACATTCGTCTGCAAAGACTGCGGCTATGGAAAAGCAGACAAGAACCGGCGCGGGGGATTCATAACTGTAGATTATAATGCGGCACGGAATTTGGCCGTTTATGAATCGGAGGATGCGAAACTCTGATTTGATATATATTTTTTAATCTGTTCATTTTTAACCTAATATTTTAATTAAAGAAAGGGAGAAACCATGAACAAAATTTTTAAGGTTGTCTGGAGCAAAACGAAAAACAGTTATGTCGTTGTGTCTGAGATTGCTAAACGCAATGGCAAGTGCAGTTCGAGTCTGAATAAAAAATTGATTGCTGCGTTTCTGGCTGCGGGAACGGTGTTGTCGGTGAGTGGAAGCGCATGGGCGGCAATTCCTGAAGGTACTGCCCGTGGCAACGGCGCAATAGCAGTTGGTGATTTATCCGTTGCCAACGGCGTGTATTCACTTGCGGTTGGCGCAGGAGCTGAAACCGGTTTTTATGATAACGCTGATTCTGAAAACATTATCGATGTGAAAGCAAGCCATGCGGCAGCAGTGGGTCCGCATGCTTCTGCACAGGCGATGTATTCATCCGTGTTTGGTGCTTATTCGGGAGTTACAGTAAATCCGAAAATAACAATAGACCTTACAGATAATAAAAAGGATAGAGTTTTACAGGGCTTCGGAGCAACGGTTCTTGGTTCGCTGAACAGCAGTTCCACTTCGGCTACGAACAATGGACAGAAGTATGCAAGTGTTGCCAACAGCATTGTCGGTGTTGCCAATATTGCAACGGATTCCAACGGTGCACTGATATATGGCGCCGGCAACGCGGTTACTAATTCCTATCAGGATGTGATTTTTGACGGAAATGAAACTGAAATACAAAATCTGGTAGACTTGTATGACGAAGCAGTTAATGAAGGCGACCGGACCAAGATGGCGCAAGTTGCGGAAAAACTGCGGGGGATGGTGAAAGTCAGCGGCGGTCAGGTGATGGCCTTCGGTGGTCAGAATACAGCTGACTACGCTTACCGCTCCCAAATTATTGGCGTAGGAAATGAGTTGACGGGATCAGATGATGTTGGCTCAATTACGATTGATGGCTTTACATATAAAAAATATGATACCGAGTATGATTTGCTGGACGGTTTTGAAAATAAGGTGGGTAGCAGTTCCCATGTCAGCGTAATCGGTACTGGAAACAATGTACAGGAAAGTGACAACAATGTAATCGTTGGCGATTATCATGGTCTGACCGGTGGCGGGAATAATGTAATTATTGCTTCTTATAAGCCGACAGCTACAACCGAGGCTGATAACTCATCCATAGGCTCAAAAGCTACGCAGCATACTAAAGATATCGAAGATACCGTAATGTTGGGTCATAATGCGGATGTAACGATTAGCCAGGGCGCGGCGTTGGGTGCTTATTCCCTTGCCAATACCGGTGCAGACGTAGCAGGGTTTGATCCTTTGACCGGATTAGCTTCCACCCGGGCTTCTGCTGCCTGGAAATCTACGGCGGCGGCAGTTTCCGTAGGTAATGAGTCAAGGAAAACGTGGTTTGGATTTAGCAAGTCACAAATAACGGATTTTAAAAATAGCCATAAGGATGAGTTAAAAGCTTATGGTATAAACCCTGATCTTGCGCCTAAACCACTGCTGGAAAGCCTGAATGATGAGCAACTGGCCTACGTGCTGGAAAATGTAACTCATACAACTGATGTTCCGGAGAGTGAACCAGAGGATACTGATACTATTGTTTATGTAGCCCAGCCGGGTGGAGGAACTACACGGCAGATTACAAACGTGGCTGCAGGTTTGCGGGATACTGATGCAGTGAACGTTGCGCAACTGAAAGCAAATCAGATTCATTACTATAGTGTAAACGATACAGGCAAAAAATTAGGAAACTATTCTAATGATAGCGCGCTTGGTAAGTTCAGCATTGCTTCCGGACCAAATGCTAAAGCAGAAGCGTTATTGTCAACGGCAGTGGGAAGTAATGCTGTTGCTAGTGATGCGCTTGTTTCAGCACTCGATAGGGTGAAGGAAGCTGCCCGGAACAACACTTCAAATGCAGTTATGGTTGCTCTCAATCCTCTTATCCAAACTTTCCCGTCTGTAATGGGAGCTTCTTCTACTGTCATCGGGAGCATGAACAGTATTAATAATAATCCAAAT
>JAFSOW010000143.1 GCA_017443165.1 Acidaminococcaceae bacterium
AGCAAAACATAGGAAAGGATTGCGTTATTCCATGAGATGAAATTCGCCGCCGTGGCGAGGCTGTCTGAGGGACGAAGTCCCGAGTTCCGAAGCCACAGGCAAATAAATCCATGGAATAGCAATCTTTGACGTTTTTGCGATGCCTTTCCCTGCCGAAAAATCGGCAAATAAATACATATTCAAAACCCTGCCCGCTGTTTCAGCCATGCAGCCGCTTCCGCATATCCTTCCCCGGTCTTGCCGCTGACCTTGAACACCGGCGCCGTTTTATTGAGATGCCGGATGCCTTTCATGAAAAATTCTTCATCAAAGTCAACATAGGGCAACAGGTCAATCTTGTTCAGCACAATAATATCCGCCTTTTCAAAGGCCAGCGGATACTTGTAAGGCTTGTCACTGCCGTCCGTCACGCTGACCTGCAGCAGCTTGATATCTTCGCCGATGGAAAACTCCGCCGGGCAGACCAGGTTACCCACGTTTTCAATAAACAGGATACCGGGCTTGTCAAACGGCAGCGCATGGATGGCATTGTGCATCAGCGGCGCGTCCAGATGGCAGGCGCCAAAGGTATTGATCTGGGTGGCTGCGATGTTTTGTTTCCGCAAGCGTTCCGTATCGATATTTGATTCAATATCGCCTTCGATGACATACCCGGGCACATCCAGATGCTTCAGCAGGTTTTCCAGGGTGGTGGTCTTCCCTGCTCCCGGCGCGCCCATGATATTCACCGCGAAAATTTTATGTTCCGCCAGATGTTCGTGGACATGCTCCGCAATGTGGTTGTTCCGGGCATGGATGTCCACCATCACATCCGCTTTCATCATATGCATTGTTACTGATCCTCCACTTCCAGTTCCACGCTTTTCACGTAGAACTCCTTGCCGATGGGCGTAGGTTCCCCATCCCCGCCGCAATAAGGACATTGAAAGGAAAACCGTTTCCGTTCAAAATGTTTCCCGCATTTTTCACAGCGCAGCTGCGGTTTCACGCCCTCGATGAAAAGCTGCGCGCCTTCACAGAGCGTTCCTTCGGCTATCACATCAAAATACATCTGGATGGACTCGCCGATAAAACCGGAATCCTCCCCAACTACCAGATCGATGCGGCGCACATGGCCGTTGTTCTTCCTGGCAGTTTCGGAAGCGATATCCACGATTTGTACGGTAACGGGATACTCATGCATGAGCTGCTCCTTATACTCAGGCCGGCAACATTTACCTGCTGCAGCCTGCGCGTTTTGCTTCCATTATCAGGCTTTGGCCTGCCCCGCTTCGGCAGCCGCCTTCTGCGCCGCCGCTTTTTTCGCCTGGGCTGCGGCAATAGCCGCTTTCTGGGCTTCCGTCAGAACCACCTGGGGCTTGGGCGGAGGTGGCGGACCCTGCAGCACTTCCTCCTCTTTTTCGGTAGCAGGCGCCGTATATTCCGTATCCATGGTCAGGCACTTCTTCGGGCAGTTGGTCACGCACTCCTTGCACTGCACGCAGGCAAAGCGGTTGATCTTCCAGGTGCGGGCATTCCGGTCCACCGTAATGGCATCGGACGGACAGTTCCGCATGCACATGCCGCAGAAGATGCAGTTATCGATATTGTTGATTACCTTGCCCCGGTCGGCTTCGTAAACTTTTCTCGGTTTAAAAGGATACTGACTGGTTGCCGGCGGTTTAAACAGATTGCCCAGCATTTCGCTGGCAAAGGACATAAAACTCATCGCCAGACCTCCTTATCTTTCACAGCAGCTGATACACGGATCGATGGTCAGAATGATGTTCGGCACATCCGCCAGATCGCAGCCCTGCAGCATTTTTACCAGCACCGGGATGTTCGCGTTGGTCGGCGTGCGCAGACGGAACCGTTCCAGATTCTTTGTCTTATTGCCTTTTACGTAATACACCGCTTCGCCCCGGGGCTGTTCCACACGGGTAAAATATTCCGCTGCAGGCGGGAAGCCTTTTACCGGCACTGCAATTTCCCCGGCCGGCATGTTTTCCACGCAGCCTTTGATGATATCCAGGGACTGGTACAGTTCCAGCAGACGGACTTTGACGCGGGCGAAACAGTCGCCTTCGGTGGCAAGGACCGGGGTAAAACCTAATTCTTTGTAGGCTCCCCCTTCATCACCCATCCGGTAATCCTGCGGCACGCCGCTGGCCCGGGCCGTCGGTCCTACACAGCCAAGAGCTACCGCTTCATCATAGGTAACCGTCCCTACGCCTTTCAGCCGGGCGTGGATTGTTTCGTCATTCAGGAAGATGGCCGCCGCTCCGTCAATTTCTTTTTTCAGCGCATCCAGGCGCTTCACGATTTCTTTTAACTCATTATCGGGAATATCCCGGCGCACACCGCCTACTTTGCAGACGGAAAAGATGACACGCCCGCCGGTGGTCTGCTCGATGATATCCAGAATCGTTTCACGGATACGCCAGCACTGCATGAACAGGCTCTCAAAACCCAGGGCGTCGGCGCCCAGTCCTGCCCACAGCAGATGGCTGTGGAGACGGGAGATTTCATGCCAGATAGTACGCAGGTACTCCGCCCGTTTCGGGATTTCAATTTCCATTAATCCTTCAATTGCCTTGCTGTAGCCCCAGCCGTGACCGAAAGAACAAATGCCGCAGACCCGTTCCGCTACGTACACATATTCCTGGAAACCGCGTTTCTCTACCAGTTTTTCCAGACCGCGGTGAACATACCCAATGGAAGGAATCGCCTTTACTACTTTTTCGTCCTCCAGCTCAAGGTCGAAATGAATCGGCTCCGGCAATACCGGATGCTGGGGACCAAACGGTACAACTGTACTTTTGCCCATATCAGTTTCCTCCTTCCGCTGGTTTTACCGCCGTTGCAGCAGGTTTCGCCGCCGGTGTGGCAGGTTTCTGCGCAGCCGGATTTGCTACCGGTTTTACCGCAGCGTCCACACCCAGCCCGGGCCGCAGATTTACTTTAACAGCCGCTGCCGGCTGCTGCGCCCTGGACAGTTCATGCCAGGGCATGGGTTTGGCAAGATGGAAGAACTTTCCGCCGTAATCCACTTCCGGCGCAATGAATTCCACATTCAGGCCGAACAGGTCGTGGATCTCGTTCTCCCAGACAAAGGCGTACCAGTACTGGCTGGTGACGCTCATGACGGAACCTTCCAGAGGCACGATGACCCGCAGGTTCTCCATCACATAATCCTTATCAAAACTGTAAGTCAGTTCATAGCCTTCCGGAACCCGGGTGCACAGGATCTGCACCATGCGGTACCCGTCTTTTTTATACTGCGCTGCTTTGCCCAGCAAATCAGCAACTTCTGTCTGAATAAAAATCTGTTTCATTTCCCGGCCTCCTGACTTTTACTGATAGCCATTTCCGGTTCTAATTCTTTTTCCCGCAGGGCCTGTTTTTCTCTCACAGGAACTGCCAGCGCCTTCTGTTTTTCTTCCAATACTGCCAGACCTTTCACCACGCCGTCGATGATGGATTCCGGCCGGGCCGCACAGCCCGGTACATACACATCCACAGGGATGGCCTTGTCCATGCCGCCCAGCATATTGTAGCAGTCATGGAACACGCCGCCGCTGCAGGCGCAGGTACCTACCGCGATGACCACTTTCGGTTCCGGAATCTGTTCGTAAATCTGTTTCACGACAGGCAGGTTCTGGGTATTCACGCCGCCCGTCACCAGAAAAATATCCGCGTGTTTGGGGTTGCCGGTATTTACAATGCCGAACCGTTCCACATCGTACAGCGGTGTCAGGCAGGCCAGCACTTCAATGTCACAGCCGTTGCAGCTGGAGCCGTCATAATGGACAAGCCAGGGTGACTTCTTTATATAACTCATATAAGCCGCATCCTTTCATCAACGCATATACATTAAAAACATGATATTCACAAATCCGGCCACCAGCGTTACCAGCCAGGTGGAAGACAGCATCTGTTCCCACTTTACACGGGAACAGCAGTTATCGACCAGCACATCACTGAAATAAGTGAACAGACACATCAGTACGGCCAGCGCGGGACTCCAGGGAGCAGACCAGGCAAAGAACAGATACACAAAGCCCAGCAGGAATACGTTCTCATACCAGTGGGCCAGTTCGATCATTGCCAGCGTGCGTCCGGAAATTTCCGTAATCACGCCACGGATCAGTTCCTGATGCACTTCATGGGACATGGATAAATCGAAAGGAGACTTCCTGAATTTTATCAGCAGGATAAAGCTCAGGCCGACGAAGATGCCCGGCATATAAATAAAGTTCATGGAAGGCGCCTTCAGAATGGTATCGATACTGAAGCTGCCGCACTTCAGGTAAAAACCTAAGGCCATTAATAACAGCATGGGCTCGTACGCCATCGTCTGGACCAGTTCCCTTTCCGCCCCGACCTGGCTGTACGGAGAGTTCGAAGAATAAGCAGCCACGATAAAACATACGCTGGCCATCGTCAGGGTGAACACAACCAGCAGGATATCCCCGTGGGTAAAGAAGAACAGACCGCTGATGATCACGAACAGCAGAAAACCGAACACGTAAAAGCGCTGGGCTTCATTGACCGCGATGGGCTGTTTGTCCCACAGTTTAAAGAAATCGTAGAACGGCTGCAGAACAGGAGGACCGACACGGCGCTGCATCCGCGCGGAAATTTTCCGGTCGAGCCCGGCCAGCAGCCCGCCGATGACCGGCGCCAGAATCAGGTATGCTATCCCCGAAATAATGTTTAAAACCATCTCAGACATGGAAAGCACCTCCCAGAATAATCGCAAATTCAATCAGGAGACAGGAGCCGCAAAGAATAAACCCGCACAGTTTCATTTTGGCCTCTCCGAACCATTTTTCCATATACCAGTTACGCAGCGTAACCGGAACCGTCTGTCCGGCCGCGCCCCGGTAAGACAGGTTGTCTCCGGAATTTTCCCCGGCCAGGTTGGTAACGAC
>JAFSOW010000144.1 GCA_017443165.1 Acidaminococcaceae bacterium
ATAATGCTTCAAGTGTTTCAATACACACGCAGTCGGATGGGGACTGTCCGTGAAAACGGTGAACCCGAATACAAAGAAGACTGCGGAGGAAAAAACAGGAGGAAAAAACATGAGCAGTATTATTTCAATGAAACAGTTGCTGGAAGCCGGCGTACATTTTGGTCATCAGACCCGTCGCTGGAATCCCAAAATGGCGAAGTATATCTTCACCGAACGTAACGGTATCTACATTATCGATCTGCAGAAGACCGTTAAAAAAGTTGACGAAGCTTACAACTTTATCCGCGAAACCGCACAGAACGGCGGCAGCATTCTGTTTGTCGGCACCAAAAAGCAGGCGCAGGAAGCTATGCGCGAAGAAGCTGTCCGTTGCAACCAGTACTATGTTAATGAACGTTGGCTGGGCGGAACGATGACCAACTTCAAGACCATCCAGAAACGGGTAGCCCGTCTGCGCCAGCTGGAAAAGATGGAAGAAGACGGAACGTTTGAAGTTTTGCCCAAGAAAGAAGTGTTGGGTCTGCGTCATGAAATGGAAAAACTGAACCGGAATCTGGGCGGCATCAAGGAAATGAAAAAGCTGCCGGCGGCTCTGTTTGTAGTAGATCCCCGTAAAGAACACATCGCTGTTCTGGAAGCCCGCAAGCTGAATATTCCCATTGTGGCTACTGTAGATACAAACTGTGATCCGGACGAAGTGGATTACGTAATCCCGGCTAATGATGACGCCATCCGTGCCGTACATTTACTGGCCAGCAAGATGGCTGACGCTGTTCTGGAAGGACGCCAGGGCCAGCAGACCGCTGAAGCTGAAGCCACCGATGTTCCTGCAGAAGAAACTGCTGCAGAGGCTGAATAATTTTACATCCGGTTTTCGGTTCCGAAACCTTTAGTATGAAGCTCTCGAAAGGGAACCCGTCGTGGTTCCCTTTATTTTACTGTAAAATAAACATTAAACTTTTTGAAAATACAGGAGGATTTGAACATGGCACAGATTACGGCTGCAATTGTTAAAGAACTGCGTGAACGTACCGGCGCAGGTATGATGGACTGCAAGAAAGCCCTGGTAGCTACCGAAGGCGATATGGAAAAAGCAATTGATTTCCTGCGTGAAAAAGGCCTGTCCCAGGCTGCGAAGAAAGCCGGCCGCGTTGCAGCGGAAGGCGCTGTAGTAGCATATGTTGCCGAAGACGGAAAAACCGGAGCAATCGTAGAAGTTAACTGCGAAACCGACTTTGTAGGCAAAAATGAAAACTTCCAGGCGCTGGCAAAATCCATTGCCGAGCTTATTGTAAAAACCAACCCGGCTGATGTGGACGCCCTGCTGGCTTCCGAACTGGATGGCAAAGCGGTAAAAGATGTTGTTACCGAAGCCATTGCCAAAATCGGTGAAAACATTTCCGTTCGCCGTTTTGCCCGTTACGAAAGCGCAGAAGGCCAGGTTTACAGCTACATTCACGGTGGCGGAAAAATCGGTGTTTTGGTTGATATGAAAGGCGGGGACGCTGAACTGGGCAAAGATGTTGCCATGCAGGTTGCTGCTGCCAATCCCCAGTTCTTAAACCGCAATGAAGTTCCGGCTTCCGAACTGGAACATGAAAAAGAAATTCTGACCGAACAGGCCCGCAATGAAGGCAAACCGGAAAATATCATCGCCAAGATGGTAATCGGCCGTATCAACAAATACTACAAGGAAGTCTGCCTGGTTGATCAGGAATTTATCCGCGACGGCGACTTAACCATCAGCAAACTTCTGAAATCCAAAAATGCGGATGTTGCCCGTTTCGCCCGCTTCCAGTTAGGTGAAGGCATTGAAAAGAAGAAAGAAAACTTCGCGGAAGAAGTTGCGGCATTTGTAAATAAATAATCTGATTAAAAAAGACTGCAAACCCGTTGCAGTCTTTTTTTTAAGCCTACACGAAACACAACCAATAATGTTGGTGTTTTTTCACAAATTCAGTGGCTTTTCCTGTGTTCTGCTATTTTTCAAAATCGCAAGATGTGGTATAATAATTTGAATAGTGCAAGCAAGTATCATCTTTCTGGAATTTAGTTTGCGAATGACTATAAATAAAATAGGAGGGTATCGGTGTGGCGAATGAAGCTAAATACAAGCGTGTTGTTTTAAAACTGAGCGGGGAAGCACTTGCAGGAGAAAAAGGATATGGTATTGATCCGAATGTGGTAAATTCCATCGCTAAGCAGATTAAGGAAGTACTTGACTGCGGATTGGAAATTGCAGTGGTAAATGGCGGAGGCAATATCTGGCGCGGTCTTTCCGGTGCCAACAAGGGCATGGATCGGGCAACGGCCGACTATATGGGAATGCTGGCCACGGTCATCAATTCTCTGGCACTTCAGGATGCGCTGGAACAAATTGGAGTTCCCACCCGTGTTCAGACCGCAATTGAAATGCGGCAGATTGCGGAACCTTATATCCGACGCAGAGCAGTACGCCATCTTGAGAAAGAAAGGGTAGTTATTTTTGCTGCAGGAACCGGGAATCCGTATTTCTCAACAGATACGACAGCAGCACTGCGGGCTGCGGAAATCGAAGCAGACGCAATCCTGATGGGTAAGAACGGGGTAGACGGCGTGTATGATGCAGACCCGGCAACCCATCCGGAAGCAAAGAAATTTGATTATCTGGATTATATCGATGTAATCAACAGGCATCTGAGCGTGATGGACACCACAGCTATCAGCTTATGCATGGATAATAAGATTCCCATTATTGTTTTTAATATTGAAACAAAAGGAAACATCTTAAAAGCGGCAATGGGAACAGTAACCGGTACAACGGTAGGAGGAAGATGATTATGGCTACGATTGAGGAACTCTTAAAACTAAATGAAGAAAAAATGAAAAAAACGATTTCCTATCTGCGTGAGGATCTGGCAGGCTTGCGGGCAGGCCGGGCAACTCCCGCGCTGCTGAATAAGATCACGGTGGATTATTACGGAACTCCCACACCGATCAACCAGGTTGCCAACATCGGTGTACCGGAACCCCGGATGATCGTAATCACTCCCTGGGAGAAAACTATGATCAAAGCGATTTCCAAGGCAATCATGACGTCAGACCTGGGGCTGAACCCCAACACAGATGGTTCCGTAATTCGTTTAAATCTCCCCCAGCTGACGGAAGAACGCAGAAAAGAGCTTGTAAAAACCGCCAATAAGCGTACGGAAGAAGCCCGTGTAAGCATCCGTAACATGCGCCGTGATATTATTGAAGGCATCAAAAAGGCTGAAAAGGCGAAAGAAATTACCGAAGATGATTCCAAGGACGGTCAGGATAAAGCCCAGAAGCTGACTGACAAGATGATGAAAGAGATTGATAAAGTAATCGAAGCAAAAGAAAAAGAGATTATGGAAGTGTAACCAGATGCCAGATGTTCTTGCCCTGCCGCTTTCCGAAGCAATAAAAATGCTGCGGGCTGCCGGTTGGGATTATCAGGTGGTACGTATTTCTTCCGGATACCGGCATGAAAGTAAAGATAATTGCCGTATGGAAGAGTATGTTGTCAGACAGCAGGAGCTGGCTGACCATAGAATGCTTTTGAGTACTATTATGAAGAGGAGAAAGGAGGTGCTCGAGCATGGCTTATAAAATTGATACTGACGCTTGCGTAGGCTGCGGCACTTGTGCCAGCACTTGCCCCGTTGGCGCACCTAAAGAAGACGGTGAAGGCAAATACCAGATCACTGCTGACGAATGCGTAGAATGCGGCGCTTGCGCAGCTAACTGCCCGGTTGGCGCTATTTCCCAGGAATAATTTCTTGCGACAAAACTCCCCTCCTGTTTCTGCAGGAGGGGAGGCACATTTTTCTTTATGAACAAGGATGTTAATCTATGTTTAACACTTTATTTTTAAAGCCGGTCCGTTCCATGCCTGCCAAAGTCGCGATGAATGTCGACGGCCTGGATATGAATAATATTCCGGAACATGTGGCAATTATAATGGACGGCAACGGACGCTGGGCCAAAGCCCGCGGCAAAATCCGTACACAGGGCCATAAAGTTGGCGCTGAAACGCTTAAAACGATTGTACGGGCTGCCGATACGCTGGGAATCAAAGCCATTACAGCGTACGCGTTTTCTACGGAGAACTGGAAACGTCCTGTAACAGAAGTGCATTTTATCATGGAGTTGTTAAGCCGGTATCTTACCTCCGAAATCGAGGAGTTCAAGGAAAACAATGTTCAGGTCCGCTTCATGGGCTCCAGGGAAGGACTGCCTGATATTGTAACAGAAAAGATGGATCACGCCATTGAAGAAACTAAGAATGATACCGGAATCATTTTAAATCTGGCAATAAATTACGGAGGGCAGGCAGAAATCCTCCATGCGGTCAAATCCATCGCCCAGCAGGTAGCGGACGGTACGCTGAAGGTTGGAGACATTGACGCTCCCGTATTTGAAAATAATTTATATTCCAAAGGGCTTCCGTCCCCTGATTTACTGATCAGGACAGGCGGGGACCTGCGGGTCAGCAACTTTTTATTATGGCAGATTGCCTATTCAGAAATCTGGACAACTCAGGTCTTCTGGCCTGATTTTACCCCCGATATGCTGGTTGAAGCCATTAAGATGTACCAGAAGCGGGAACGCCGGTTCGGCGGGCTAGTTCAGAAATAACGCAAAGGTTGGGTTATTTTGTTAAAACGTATTTTAACGGCAATTGTGGGAATTCCGGTTGCTGTTTTTCTGGTGACAAAGGGCGGTCTCTTTTTTGCTGCCGCTGTTTTTATCCTGGCGTTGGCGGCCTGGCGGGAATACGCCCGGATGGCCGATGCCAAAGATGTTCATACCTATATTCTGACATCGTTTGTTCCTTCCATGCTGCTGGTTTGTGCAGCAGGTTTCGGCAAAACCGGATATTTCATGCCGATATTGACATTTGCTGTGCTGGGCATTTTATTCGAGGGACTTTACCGGCACTGCAATTGCGGTGAACAAAACTGGCCGCTGCACGTTTCCAATTCACTGCTGGCATTGTTATATGTAGGACTATTATTTGCGCATATTCCCCTGATCCGTGAGTATTCCCCGGAGACTGTGCATTATATGGGAATGGATTTTTCACGGGGTGAGCTTGCGTTGTGGATGGTGTTGCTGGGTACCTGGGCAAGTGATACATTTGCCTATTTCTTCGGTATTGCTTTCGGAAAACATAAATTCTGTTCCGTAAGTCCGAAAAAATCAATGGAAGGCGCTCTTGCCGGTTTTGTCTTTGCTTTTGCGGTAACAGGGGGAATTGCGTATCACGGGCTGCATACCGGACTGTTTCCTGCGGTGTTAGCAGGACTGACTGTAGCTTTTTTCGCCCCAGTGGGAGATTTGATTGAATCCATATTGAAACGATCTTTTGACATTAAAGATTCCGGCAATTTCTTTCCCGGTCACGGCGGCGTGTTAGACCGTTTTGACAGTTTATTGTTTGCCGTACCTGCAGTATATTATGTTATGAAACTAATGGGTATTTAGCATATCGGGGTCTACAATGAAAAACATTTCTGTATTGGGCAGTACTGGTTCTATTGGCAGGCAAACGCTGGAAGTTGCAGCTGCCAATCCGGAAAAACTGAAGATCCGTGTGCTGGCGGCAAATTCGAGTGTAAGCCTTATGCTGCGGCAGATTGAGGATTTTCATCCGGATTTTGCGGTTTTAACAGACAAAGAAGCTGCTGTGGAACTGCGGAGACAATATCGAGGGAAAACGGAGATTTTAAGTGGGCAGGAAGGTTTGATTACTGCCGCCACTTATGAAAACGTGGATACGGTATTGGGCGCTATGGTCGGTTATGCCGGACTGCGTCCTACACTGGCCGCCATAAAAGCGGGCAAGGATATTGCTCTTGCCAACAAAGAGACACTGGTGGCCGCAGGGCATATTGTCATGCAGGCCGTAAAAGATAACAAAGTAAATCTGTTACCCGTAGACAGCGAGCACAGCGCTATATTCCAGTCCCTGCGCGGAGGCTATCATCCCTGTCTTTCCTTTGCCGAAAAGGGAAGGGATACCAGCGAAGTA